>CAZPYZ010000136.1:0-9092 GCA_964590215.1 uncultured Dehalococcoidia bacterium
CGGGGTCGCACCCGCCTCGCCAAGGGCCATACGTTGGAACCTTCGGCTCCGCTCGAGGCAGGCCTTGGACTTGGGCCAATAAATCGACTACCATTGCCGGGCACCCAGCCATCTCAAGGAGGCCCTCATGCCTGAACCACTCCCGAGGGGAGCACAATTTACTCGCAGCAAGATGCTTTGGGAGATCGCGCTCGGCGTCGCGGGCGACACGTCAATCCCGTACTACGGCAACCGTGATGTGGCCATCTTCATCGGCAATGGCTCTGGAGAGAACTTCAAGCCCTGGTTACGGATGTCGCCGGGGTCGCCCGCCTTGGCCCATGCCATCGTCCGGGGTGACCTGGAGTGCTCCTTCGTCAACCCCTCATCGCTCCTGACCCAGGCCTACCGGGGCACCGGCCTCTTCAAGGAGGCGCTCCCGGTGCGGGTCATCGCCTCCTTCCCTTCATGGGACCGCTTCGTCATCGGGGTGCATCCGAGGACCGGGATCACCTCTCTCAGCCAGCTGAAGGAGAAGAAGGGTCTGCGCCTCTCCATCCGGGAGGATGCCACCCATTCCACCCGTGTCTTGATCGACCAGATGTTGCCCATGTATGGCTTCACCCTTGCCGACCTTGAGAAGAACGGAGCCAGCTACCAGCTCAACGGCCCGCCGGGCGATCCCCGCCGTCTCGCCGCCATCAAAGCGCAGAGTGTCGACGTCATCTTCGACGAGGGCATCGGCAGTTGGGTCCCGGCCATGCTTCAGAACGGCTACCTGCCCCTGGACATCGAGGAGAACGTCCTGACCCAGCTGGAGGCCATCGGCTGGCGGCGGGCGAACCTGCCCAAGACTCGCTTCCCCGAACTGGACCACGACAGAACCGTCATCGACTACAGCGGCTGGCCGCTCTACACCAGGGCATCGCTGCCCGACGAGGACGCGTATAAGATCTGCGCCGCCATAGCACAGCGCAACGACGAGATCGCCTGGGACCAGAAGTCTTACCACGGGCTAGACCAGCTGGGCCGTGACACCGAAGAGACGCCCCTGGATGTGCCCCTCCATCCCGGCGCTTTGAAGTGGTTCAAGGAGCAGGGCTTCAAAGGGTATTAGTTCCCTCTCCCTCAGGAAGAGGCCACCTCCCTTTTCCCCTCTCCCTCAGGGAGAGGGTCAGGGTGAGGGCACAACAGACCACCATCAGGAGGAGCGCAAATGACCACCACCAAGACCCTGAAAATGGGCATGATCGGCATAGGCGTCGGTGGAACCGAGATCCTGCCCGCGATGGAAACGGCCCCGGAGATCGACCTCTACGCCGGGGCCGACATCAACCCCTTGACCCGCCAGCGTTTCAAGGAGCGCTACCCGAACGCCCGGGTCTACGACAGCATCGAGGCCCTCTGTGCCGACCCCGACCTGGAGGCCGTCTGGGTCTCCACTCCCAATCGCTTCCATGCCCCGCATACCATCTACGCCTTGGAGCATGGCAAGCACGTTGTCGTGGAGAAGCCGATGGCCCTCTCGATGCAGGAGGCGGAGAACATGGTGCGGGCGGCGGAGAAGAACGGCCGTATGCTCCTGGCCGGCCACACCCGAGCCTACACCTATCCCATCCGCGCGATGCGGAAGGTCATCCAGTCGGGCGCCATCGGGAAGCTGGAAGCGCTCCATCTCTGGGCTTACACCGACTGGATGCTACGGCCCCGCTCCGCCGAGGAGTTGGACCCCGCCCAAGGCGGCGGGATGGTCTACCGCCAGGTACCGCACCAAGCCGATACCGTCCGGGTGCTCGGCGGCGGGAAGATCCGGAGCGTTAGGGCCACGGCCGGGCAGTGGATGCCGGAGCGCCCCATCCCCGGCTACTACTGCGCCTACATCGAGTTCGAGAGCGGCATGCCCTGCACCATCATGCACAACGGCTACGGTTACTTCATGGGCGCCGAGTTGATGCCCTGGGGCGAGAGCAAGCAGCGCTATACCCTGGACGAACGGATCGAGGTGCGGCGGCAGATGCAACAGGGCACCCGGAATGAGGAGGAGGACAAGCAGGCGCTCCGGATCGGCGGGTCGGCCGAGAGCGCCACCTTCCGCAGGGACAGGCGGGGGGTGAAGTGGGTGCCAGAGGACCTCGGCCTGGTAGTTGCCAGTTGCACCCGCGGCGACATGCGCCACTCAGGCGAAGGGATCTATGTCTACGATGACACCGGGCTCCACGACCTTGGGGTCAACCCCGAGTGGGCGCACCTGATGGGAGCGGGACAGCGGCGGGCCGAATTGGAGGAGTTCTACGCCTCCGTCGTCGGGGGGATGCCGATGTTCCATGACGGTAGCTGGGGCATGGGGACCCTGGAGGTCTGCCTCGCCATCAATGAGTCGGCCAAGACTCGTAAAGAGATCATGATGACCCACCAGACGGCGGTACCTGACAGCTACGATGCTGACTTCAAGGTCCCGTATCCCGAATAGCGCCTCTCCGGCCTTCGAGGGCCTCAGGCAACCCTCCCCCGGAGGGGGGACGTTCCTTGAGGCCCTCGAAAGGGACGGGGGCGGACGTGCGACATTGCCTTACGCCGGGTCGCCCAGGACTTGGCGCGCCGCCGTGCGCCCCTTGGCCATGGACCGCTTGATGGCGTCCGGCGAGAAGTCCAGGGCGTCGTCCAGCGGCTCGTCGGGCTGGATCACCGTCGCCTTGTAGGAAACGAAGGGGTCCCCCCGTTCATTCTCGATGGTCACGCCTTTCTCCTCCGCCTGCCTCACGATGAAGTTGATCCGCTCGAACTCGCGGATATCCGTCCGCACAATCTCGGCCAGCACCAGGTCCAGCGACCGCTTCGCCACCTGGACCCCCGTCTGAGGCGTCCTTGTCTGAGGCGGCTCCTTAGGGTCGCAGCTAATGACGACCACCTCGTCATCGGGAGACTGCAAGGTATCCAGCACGTCTCCGATGGGGTTGATGTTTCGGATCCCGCCGTCCACAGCGCTGCCAAGCATGCCGATGGCCTGCGGCGCCCAAACGACTGGGATCGTCGTGGAAGCAAGGATGATCTGTTTGAAGGTGGCGTCGTCCACATGAGCGTACATGTAATCGCCGGTGTGGCCACCCCGATCCCGTCGCTCGTACACCTCCCCGTTCACGAGCTTGTAGACGTAGTACCGTCCCGTCTCCAGGGAGACGACCCCGATGCGCAGATCGATGGTGACCCTGTCCCGTTGGAAATGCCGGTCGATAAGCCGCCGCAGCGGGCCGTTTCCGAGGATCGCCCGGGATTCGACCAGCCGTGGGGAGAGCCCGAGCAAACCCGGCAGCTGTTTCAGTGCGAACCCCAGCAGTGTCCATGAGCCGAGGTCACCGGTATAGATCCGCTCTCGCATCAGGGTCTGGTTCCAGATCTCGTCCAGCTCCTGGTACTTGCCCATCGCGAGCATGGCGCCGTTCAAGGCGCCGACGGACACACCGGCAATGACGTCCCACTTGTAGCCCATCGCTTCCCGCGCGTATTTCTCCGCCGCAAACTGAAACGCTCCCTTTGCGCCGCCTCCCGTCAACACCAGGGCAACCTTTCGCTCTTCCGCCATCCCGCCTCCTCGCGTACCGGCCGGCTTGGGGTAAGCTAGAGAATACTCCGGATACCTGTCGAGCGCTCGCCGCGCCAGATTGACCATGGCGGCGTCCCCGTATTATCGTGTCGTGGGCTCGCGGGCCCTTCTTCGCCCGTTTCGCCTCGGCACACCAACTGGTCAACAGAGGAGGAGCACCCATGATGATGCGCGGGGTTGTTGCCGTTCTGGTAACCTTTTCGCTTCTCTCCATCCCCGGCCCACCAATCAGCAACTCTGCCCCGACGGCAGGAGTTTTGGCGAGCACTACTGTGACCTATGGCCCCTCAGAGCGTCTGGGGAATGGGACCGTGCGCACCTACTTGAGTCTCGACTCCGCTGCCCAAACGCCGATTTCCCTTGGGGTGGAGTTTTCCGGTGGCGCAATGACCGGCCTCTCGCAAAAGGAGTTTACGGGGTTGACCCTGCTAGTTCCGGAGGGTGCCTCGGCGACGCCAATCCGATTTGTCACCCTGTTCTGGAACCCGGAGGGGCATATCCCGCCAGGGATTTATGACGTCCCTCATTTCGACGTGCATTTCTATATCAATAGAGAGCTCTCGCACCTGGACGCAGTCCGGGCAGGCACCTGCGCCGCAGGCGGCGAAGGGGTCGATTGCGAGACCTTCAATCGAGGCACCGTGACGCCTCCGCCGTCGCTGGTCGCCGCTGGTTATCGCGACGTGGGCGCCGTTGTCCCCGGCATGGGCAACCACCTGATCGACCTCACCGGCCAGGAGTTCCAGGGCAAGGCCTTCACCCACTCCTTCATCTACGGCCTCTTCGATGGGGAGATCACCTTCATCGAGCCGATGCTTACGCGGGCCTTCCTCCTGAGCAAGCCCAATAACGTTTGCACCGCCATCAAGCAGCCGGCCGGTTTCGATCGGGACGGCTGGTACCCGACCCAATATTGCCTGCACCACGTGCCAGGGACGGACACCTACCAGGTGTCCCTCGATCGTTTCGTGCTACGACAGGACCGGTCTCGTTTGATCGGAGCTGCGGCTCGCACCTCTCTTTGCCGCGATGCTACGGCCGATGAGCTCAAGGCCTGGGCAGACTCTGACCTGTCCTTGCGCGAGATCATCGACTCGTTGCCCGTCAGCCCCGAAGGGGTTAGAGTAACGGTCATCCGCTCACTCTACGTTTCCCTCCTCCGCCGGGATCCGGTGCCCAACGATTGCCCGGGGCTGCGCTCGTGGGTGGACAGCAATGCCAGCATCGAGGCGATCCTGGGGTCGCTCATCTCCAGCAACGAATACCGGCACCTGCCGTTGGGCAGTTGACTTCGCCAAGGCGGCCGGGGACGAGCAAACTTCCCTAATCCATCAGATCGCGGGAGTAGCTCATCGGCGCTCGCGCTATGGAGAGTTCGAGCCTGCGCAGCCCGAATCCGGTCGGCAGGTTGGCCTCTGGCGGGGTGGGGGTGAGGATCGGGCGAGTGGGCATAATGTCCTTGACATCGGTCTTCGTTGGAGTAGGATTCGAATCGCAAGGTACCCCCCATACCTCATACCTCGGAGGCAAGCCATGACACAGACGACAGTGGGCGGTTATGCGACGGAGACATGGAAAGCCGACGAGATCCACATCCCTTCCACGCCCTGGATCCAGGACTTTGAAAACTACCGATGGAACGTCTTCCATAAGGTGTACCCCCGGCGCACCGTGGACAGCCGACCGCTGGATCAGCGGGCGGTGGACAAGCGCAACGCCCACAAAGGCGGAGATATCAACCACCGCTTTGAGGGCGAGCGCTACGTCAACTGCACCGACAAGCAGTTCCGGCGCAAGCAGCTCCGGAAGCTGGTCGACGAGGGCGGCGAGATATCGGTCGGCGGCCAGAAGGTGAGCCATCCCATGCTCAGCCGCTGGGAGTCCTACGCCTACGGCCTCACCAAAGAGGAGGTGGACGCCCTGGAGCGAGAAGATGCGAACCCGGCGGGTCTCATCTCCCGGGGCTGGTGGTGCTATGCCAACCGGACCAGCGACTGGCGGATCGGCTTCGCCAGCAGCATGGTGGGCGAGGGCGGCACGGCGCAACTCTCCAAGAAACTGCTGGCGGAGGTCGAGGAAGACCGCCAGCGGCTGGCGGCCTGGGGCGTGCAGGACCTTGACCGCGCCCTCATGAACCGTTGGGAGCATGCCGGCATCGACGTGGACCATGCCCAGATGTCCTACGACGCGGCTCAACTGATCGAGGATTCGGAGACACAAGAAGAGTGCCGCCGGGTCTGCATCGTCCGCATGCACGACCAGGCTCCCGCGTATTAGCGGCCCCGCCGGAACGCCCCCCATCCCCCGAGGTTGTAGGCCCGCCCACCCGCCCTCGATTGCACCGCGGCTTCTCGCCCCCCCAAAGCCGGGGCTTTGCGATCGCACTTCCGGGCGCAGTAAACCCGCCGGGGAGGGGGGCGATAAGCGCCCGCGCTACGAAAGAATCACGGTCTTCGAATACATCAAAGTCGCCCGGATAGCCGACGTTCCGCCGGGTGCCGTGCGGATGGTTTTGGTCGCCAATCGCTCAATAGTGCTGGCCAACGTCGACGGCGAGTTCTACGCCGTCGACGGCATCTGCACCCACAAGAGACTGTCGCTCGAAGGGGCCAAACTGGAAGGCTGCCGGCTGATCTGCCCCTGGCACTTCACCGAGTTCGACGTCCGCACCGGCGAGCAGGTGAAATGGGCCTACGGGGGCCCCCTCCCCACCTTCCCGGTGAGACGGGAGGGCGAGGTGCTGCTGGTGAAGGCGTCAGTTCAAAGTTCCGGGTTTTAGGTTCCAAGTTACCGGGGCGAGCAACTTTGAACTCCAAAACCTGAACTCTGAGCAATCCTATGAGCCACACATACATTGGTCCTCGCCGCTCCGGTGGTGGATCAGACTACGACCAAAGTGCGCCCAAGCTTTCACCGGGCTGTTACGCATGGGCCTTACCATCTGGGGTGTACCGCCGGCTGATCCACGGGCCCGCAGATGCCACGGGGACATATCGAGTCCTTTCGCCGGCGTGCTGGGGGAGGTCACGATGAAGACGATGAGCCTTGCGCGAACCGCGGGAGCGCTTGCAGCGGTCATCCTGGTGCTGGGGACCTCCGCCTCCACGATAGTGTATGCCGACGGGCCGGAGACGGGCGCCACCGGCAATGGCGTCATCAAGGCGCAGATCTTCTATCCACCGCCGTTCCAACCTGCTGCGGCGCCTACGAGCGCACCAGCAGCCGCTCAAACCCTCCCTACCCCGGACGTCCGGACCATCGAGGTCATTGGGGCGGAGGGCTTAGAACAGGGGCCATCGCAGGACCCCACGCTCAGCGTTGCCCGACAAGGAGCGGCGGATAGCGCAGGTCCCGGCCCGACAGGCCTGACCTCGATAAGCGAAGGAGACTTGGGCGGAAACGAGGATGTCCTCGAGGAGACCCTTGGCATGGATGAGGACGAGAGCGAGGCCGGAGCGACCGGCGATTCGTCTACTCTGGGAGACATAGTCTCGGGTGTGCTCCTGGGAGCGGAGGCGACGGAAGCAGCCTTCGGCTTCTCTCTTCTGGCCCTCGCAGGGACAACCGCGGCCCTCGTAACTAGCCGGCTGCGCCGCCGGCACCTTTGACCTACCGCTGCGGCATGCGTAATCCGCGATACGTGTAATACCGTACGCCTCTCGTCCAGGCCGTTGCCCTCCCCGGGTTGGTCCTGACCACTGCGCCTTCGTTGACGGATACGCCACCTGTCACCCTGAGGCACAAAGGTCTGGCGGTGAGGGGCTCCCCCACCAGATGCTTCACGGAGCCTGCCCTGAGCTTGCCGAAGGGTCAGCATGACAGCGCAGGCGATGTCATTTCCGTTGGGTGGGCGGTGATCCCGCCGTCTGCCGAAGCTGGCAGTGGCAGTCCAACAGAGACTCAGAACCTGTACTGTGAATCCGTGACACGCGCGTTACCATGTTCGCCAGCCTTAACACATCCGTAACAGCAACCTTAAGCCTCCCGTAAGCTCCACAGGGTATGCTCAAAGGAGCAACCTTAGAGGCTGTGGACTAATGGGGATTAAGGGGATCGCCTGCCACCCTCTCAGGTCCGCCAGACCAGCATGGTGGTGATGCAATGATGACCTTCCTACGGGGGATCGCGGGGGTGTTCTTCGTCTTGGGTGGCGTGGTCGGGTTCACCCACTTCTTCGGTGGCGCCCTACCCATCACGTCGGCCGCCGGTGAATGGGACATCGCGCAAGGCCGGTTCTTCACTCAAACCGCCGAAGGCGCCCTCCCGGGGTACGGTTACGCCGTGATAGATGACCAGGTGGCGGGCTTCTGGACGGAGTTCCAGCGGCTTGGCGGCGTGAGCGTGGTCGGCTACCCCGTCTCCCGCAGGTACATCTGCGACGGGTACATCTGCCAGGCCTTTCAGAAGATGATCTTGCGCTGGGAGGGCCACGAGGGCCGGGTGAGCGTCGTCAGCGTGTTCGAGCAGCTTTCGGCGCTGGGCTACGATCAGCTGATCGACATGGACTGGATGGTGCCTAATACCTCCGCTTTCAACGAGAGGGGGTTGGACTGGAACACGGTAGCAGGCCGGCGTCTACGGCTGCTGGACCGGGAAGAGGACTTCCGTCAGTTCTTCTTTGGGGTGAGCGACGACTGGATCCGGTTCCACGGCTTGCCCCTCGGACCCATCGCCGAATATGAGGCCGTCCGGGTGCTGCGGACGCAAAAGACGGTGTTGCAGCAGTGGCGCATGGACACGCCGTGGGCGAAGGCGGGGGAAGTGATCCTGGCAAACGGGGGTCTTCTCGCCAGGGAATATGGACTGATCCCGGAGGAAAGCCTGAGGTTCGAGGCCGGCATTGATTACCTTCGGGCTCCGATGGCCGGCCCAAGCGAGGGCGAAGCATAGAGTCTCATATGCAGATGCATGCTGCGTAATGCGTGATGTGGAATCCACAAAGCGTCATGCGTGGACAGTAGCCCCTTCTGGCTCAGTCTACGGGGTGGCTCGAAGCGCTGGAAGGACGGTGCGGCTGAACGTCTCCATCTGAGCGGCCTGATCGAAGGCGGCGAAGCGGACGATCAGGTGCTGGACGCCCGCTTCGGCGTAGGCTCGGATGCGGTCCACCACCGCCTCAGGCGTGCCGAAGGGGCCCCAGCGAGTGCCCCACCAGTTGTGGCCATAGTATTGACGGATGAACTGGTCTGCCTCCGCCTCTGCCTGACGACGATCGTGGTTCAAGTTGACGGTCAGGTAATAGGCGCACTCTAAACCATCGGGGTCGCGTCCGAGCTGTAGCGCGTAGCGGCGTACCTGGTCCCAGACCTGGGCATACTCTGCGGGAGTGTCGGTGATGGAGATGATGCCGTCGGCCCAGCGCGCCGCCCGTCGGTACTGGGCCTCGCGGCCGGTGTGGTGATGGCAGGCGAGCCACAGGGGAACCCCTGGGTGCCGCAGCGGCCTCGGTTGCAGCTCCACCTCCTCGAGTTGGAAGTGGCGGCCCCGGAAGGTGATGGCCTCTCCAGACCAG
>CAZPYZ010000137.1:0-9090 GCA_964590215.1 uncultured Dehalococcoidia bacterium
CAGAAAGCGAGGGTCCCGGTCAGCGGCCCTCGGCGCCCCGGACCTGGTTCGTAGTGCGAGCCTTAGCGAGCCGGCAGGGGCCCAGCCACCCCCTCGCGCTGAAGCGCGTACTACCAACCCCCTGATCCCTCGGGTTACGACAGGCCAATAACCATTGCCATGACGGCGGACCCTACTACTGCAGTGCCCACCCCGCGGACAAACACCCCGCCAGCACCAAGACCGCCAACCCTGCGAACCAGAGGAACACGCGGGAACCGCGGGGAGACCACCACGGCTGTTGCGCCAGCAGCTCCGCGCGCCGGCGGGCCATCTGCTGCTCATGGTCTATATAGAACCGGGCGCGGTGGCGCTGCTCGGGCGTCATGTGGCCGGACTCCCAAAGGGCCGTCGCAGGGGAGACGCCGGTGATCGCGGCTCGCGAGGGGGCCGCAGGCAGTAGTTCGGGGCCCGGCAGGCCGTCGAACAAGACTGATTGCCGGCCGCTGCCCTCAGTCCACCGCCCCGGGGGACAAGCCCCCGCGCTACGAGTTTGGGGGTTGGATGCTGGTTGGCGTCCTTCGAGGGGCTCTGGATCCCACTCGGGCAACACACCGGCCCGCACCTCGACCGACCCTGCACGGCGTTCTTCGAGGGCTCGAAGACGGCGCCTGAACCTGAGCAGCCCCGGCGGGGGACAAGCCCCCGCGCTACGAGATCGCCGCTCGGACTGGGCCGGGCCTCGCCCTTCCACTGGGTTGGGACAGGGCTCAGGCAAGGCGTTGGCCCGGCCCTCGACGGGGCCAGGACCGCTGCGCTCGAGGGCCTGAAGACGACGGCTGAGCCTTTGCACGGAAAGGGCGATCCAGGCGAGGGCGGCGGCGATGGCGAGGTTCCCCAGGGCGCCATCCCAAGGTGGTCCACTCACGATGAGCTGAACCAGTTGGTCGATCACTTCACCTTCATAATCGCGTGAGGCAGTTGTTGTCCCGTCACAGGACGGTGCATGACGTGTTAACTCGCCTGTGACATCCGTCACAGAGCCGGGCGCTTGTCATGGCAGCGGTCAGCACCCGCCCGCCCCGTCGGGCGAGGGCGCCCCCTCTACATTTTCGAGGCGATTACGGGCCACCGCGTTACCGGATGACGCTGCCTCCCTCGAGGAGGCGCTGGATGTCTACGACGCTGACGGCGGCGACCAGGGCCAGCAAACAGGCGAAACCGACGAGGTGGGCCAGCCCCTCCCGATCGGGGCGTATCCGCCTGCCCCGGCGCACCCACTCCAGGAGCACGAAGGCCATGCGCCCGCCATCCAGCATGGGAATGGGAAGGATGTTCATGATGGCCAGGTTCAGGCTCAGGAACGCCGCCCACTCCAGCAGCGGCGGCAGTCCCCCCCGCATCGCCACCTCACCCGTGGCCTGGGCGATGCCGATGGGGCCGGACAGGGCCGCCTCGGCCTGGCCCATCATCGCCGCCTGGATGCCGTTCTTGAACAGGGTGAACATATCGGCTGTCCGCCGGGCCCCTTCCACCAGCGCCTCCGGCAGGGGAGTCGATACCACCACCTCTCGGGCCTCCCCGCGCAGCATGGTTGGGGTTATGCCTACCGGGCCCTCACCCTCCGGCGGTGTCCAGCGCGGCGTGAGGCCCACCATCTTGGTATCGCCACCCCGGCGCACCGTTAGCTCCATCTCGGATCCCAGGTGGAGCATGCTCTGATAGCGCACGTCCTGGGGCAGGTGGACAGGGCGACCGGCCACGGTGAGGATAACGTCCCCTGGCCGCAGACCGGCGGCCTCCGCGGGAGAGCCCGCCGCCACCTGGCCCACGTACACGGGCCCTTCGAAGCTGCGGTGCGGGATCATCAGGCTGATGGCGATGAGGGCGACGGGCAGCACCAGGTTCATGAAGGGCCCGGCCCCCAGGATGATCAGCCGCCAGGGGATGGACCGCGACGCAAAGCTGCCCCGCTCCGAGGGATCCTCCTCTCCCAGCAGCTTCACGAATCCTCCCAGGGGCAGCAGGTTGAGAGAGTAGAGTGTGCCCCGGAACGTAAAGGATGCTAGCCGCGGCGGATACCCTAACCCGAACTCTTTGACGGTGACCCCGGCCATCTTGGCGGTGACGAAGTGACCCGCCTCGTGGACCACCACCAGCAGCAGCAGGACCCCCAGAAACGCGACGACTGCCTCAGGGGGGATAACGATACTCCCCACCAGGCGGCCTCCCCTTCCTACCCAGAGCGCGATCAAACCTATGGAGGCCAGGAACGCCCCAACCTTCAGCCATACGGGGGTGCTCATGGCGGACCGGACTTCACCCGTAATCATTCGTGGTTTGGCCTCGCGTACTCCACCTCCGGGCGGCCTCCGTAGAGCCGCACCACCTCCGCTACGCTGTATCCTGGCGGGATCCTCAGGCGCAATACCCGTTGCTCCTCGTTAAACTCCAGTTCCACCGCCCCTAACGCTGAGGTGTATATCCTCAGCGTCTCCAGGGATGCCTCTGGTCGCAGCTTCACCACGAACTCTCCCGGGACGGCCGGCCCGCTCTCGAAAGGCAGGACGCCCGACTGGGGTTGGAGGGGCATGAGCCTGCTCCCGAACATCCCGGTGAGGGAGGTCACCGCGACCAGGGCGACCACCAGGAGCAGCCTCCGGCTCCCCATCAGCGCCGGGCCCACTGCTCGGTCGGTCCTCCAGGAGCGTCCCGGGCTCATCGCGTGCATGCCTGGCTATCTTTCTCCGTTGTCCTCGGTGCAACTACCCAGGGCGCTGGTGGTCGGCCGAGATGGTCACGGGGCTTCCCCCTTGGAATCACCTTTGCGCCGCTCCTGGCACGTGGTCCGGCGGCGTTGTTTCTATCGTAGGGGAGCGAGATTACGGGAAGGCCATGAGGACGGTTACGAGACCGTTACGAAATGCGGTGGATCATTACGGCGGGCTTACGATTTGACGCGAAGCGACACCCCATCAGGGGTGCCGCTTCGCTAGCTCGCGCGGGGGCCTGCCCTCACACCCTTAGGCCAGGGATTCGGCGTAGACCTCGGGACGGAAACTATACCCCACCCCCGGGATGGTCTGGATCAGGCGAGGGTTGGCCGGGTCGGTCTCCAGTTTGTGGCGCAACCGCGAGAGGTGCACCCTCAACACGTCATAGTCGGACTCGCTGTCGTACCCCCAGACCCGCTCCATGATGTCGTTATGGTTCAGCACCTGGCCCGCGTTGGACATGAGGAAGTAGAGGAGTTTGAACTCCAGCTTGGTGAGGTTGATGGCTTCCCCATTCTTGGTCATCAGGTGCCTGCCCGGATCGATGGTGATGGGGCCGAACACCAGGGGCCCGCGCTGTATCTCAGACCGCTCCGCCGTCTTCAGCCGGTAGGCTCGGCGCAGCACCGCCTCGACCCTCGCCATAAGCTCCTGGTGATCGAAGGGCTTGCTGATGTGGTCATCGGCGCCGGTCTCGAGGCTGCGGACCACATCGGTCTCCGATCCCATCACCGTGAGCATGATGATGGGCACCGTCGAAACCTCACGGATGGCCCGGCACACCTGCAGACCATCCATCTTCGGCATCGAGACGTCGAGGACCAGCAGGTCCGCAGGCTCCTTTTCAAACATGGCCATGGCCATCTCGCCGTTAGCGGCGGTGGTCACGGTATACCCCCTTCGACGCAGCAAGTAGGTCAGGACGTCCCTCAGATCGGCGTCGTCATCGACGACCATAATGCGCATGTCCCGCATCGGCTCTCCTCCTTTTCTGTCTCCCCCGGTTATCGCTTCAGAAGCAGCGGCCGGGCCGCGATGGGCAGGGTGAACCAGATAGTGTTGCCCCGCTCCAGGCCGCTCTCCACACCCATCTTTCCGTCGTGGGCATCGATGATCCCCTTGACGATAGCCAGGCCAAGGCCGAACCCTTTGGCCTCCATCCCCGGCGTGTTCTTGGCCTGGTAGAAATACTCGAACAGGTGCTCCGCGTCCTCCTTGGGGATGGCGGGCCCATGGTCCGACACCGCAACGCACAGTTCCTGCGGTGACGGCCAGACCTCAATCTCGATGGCATCGTTCTCGGGGCCGTACTTCCCGCAGTTGGTGAGCAGGTTCATGAGCACCTGGGATAGACGCCTGCTGTCCCCGTGGACCAGGGGGAGGTCCGCCGCGTGCCGCAGCACGATCCTTTGCCCCTTGGGAGCGAGCAGGGGCTCGCACATTGCGACGGCTTCCTCCAGACACGCGCGCAGGTCCATGCTTTGCCGGTTCACCGCGAACCGCCCCGCCTCGATGCTGCCAAGGTCGAGGAGATTGGAGATGAGGTTCTGTAACCGCAGCGTCCCCCGCCGCACCATGTTGAACATGCGTTCCTGATCGGCCTCGGTCATCGTGGCGGCGTCCTGGCGAAGGACGTCCACCGACGCCAGCAGGGAGGAGAGGGGTGTCCGTAGCTCATGGGCGACGCTCAGGAGGAACTGGTTCTTCATCCGCTGCAGCTCCTCCAGGGCCGAGATGTCCCGGGCCACGTGGACCACGCCGACGGTGCGCCCAGCGTCATCCAGCACCGGCGCTGTTGTGACGTCCAGGTCGAGGTCGATGCCCCTGGCGCCGGCCACCCGGGCCTTGGTCGTATGCGCCGTAAGGCATCCGTCCTTCCTGAGACACACCCCGTCGCAGACCGGCCTGCCGTCGGGATCTTCCAGGCCAAACTGCCCGTAGCAGTCGAAGGATTCGCCCTCGGGCAGCGGGCACGCGAAGATGGACAGTGCTGCGGCATTGGCGGAGGTGATGGTCCCCTCGAGGTCTGTGGTGAACACCGCCTCTGACATGGAGTCGAAGATCCCACGGTACCGGCTCTTCTCAATGGCGAGACCATGCACCGCGCTGCGCAGCCGTTCCCGCATATCTTCCAGTTGACGAGCGAGCCCCCCCATCTCGTCGCCCGGACTGACTTCCAAGGGCGTGGAGAGGTCTCCCTCCGCCATCCTTTCGACTGCCTGAGAGATGGTCCGGAAGGGCCGCACCACGCCTCTTGCCACCAACCATGTGCACCCCGCGGCCAGGGCCCCCATCTCCAGGGCGAAGAGGAGGAGATTGTTCATCAAGCTTCCTTGTTGCTCGACACCCAGGACCTTGGTCGTGCTCGCTCCGAACATCGCGATAGGCTGCCCCGTCGTATCGACGAGAGGGAAATACACGATCTGGTGGCTCCGGCCTTCAGCCTCGACCGCCGAGGGCAGTCCCTTGCCGCCTCCATGGACATCCGGCGCCGCTGCTAGACTCTCCGTTAGCTTCGCCTCGAAGGCTCCCGTCGCCAGGCTGCTCCCGACCACGCGGTTGCCGGCAATGATGATCCCATCCAAGCCGGTCGTAGCTTTGAACCTGTCGGCGAACCCCTTCCCTATGAGAAACCCAGCGACGACGAAACCTGATGGACGAGCTGCGTTGCCGATGGGGGCAATGGTGAGCCACGTCAGGGATCCGTCCGTCTCCCGCCTTATCCCCGAACGCCGTGAGCCCCCTGCCGTCTCCCCCCACTCCCTCGCAGCGGAAGAAAGAGAAGGAAGGGACTGAAGCTCTGGGGGTACCGTATGGACTTGGCCCCACGCGTCGATAACGGCGATAAAATCCACGTTCCACGTCCGAAGCAGGGGAAGGATGACCTCCTCCGCGTCGCGGCCGCCTTGGCCCGCGGCCTGGGCTCGGATGGCCGGGGATGCGGCCAGGGATCCGGCCCATCCCTCCAGCTCGGCGCCGGTCTCACCCACGATGTAGTCGAAAGCCCGTTCTCCCTGCTGCAAGCGTCCTTTCACCAAGGATTCGTCGAGCCCTCCCACGGTGCGCCAGCCCGTAAAGGCGATAAGACCGGCAGACAAGGCGACCAGGGCCGAGGTCAGGAGGACTGCCCGAGGCACGATACCGGGCCTCGGAACACGCCACCGGAGCACTTTTTTCACCGGCTCAGCATAAATGACATGGCACGACACCCCGGACCTCAGGGCGTATGACCTCAGAATCCGGGAGAGCCGTAGAAGGGCCGTCAACGCTCCGTCTCCGTTTGGTCAAGAGGGAGACGGCGCCGTTGATCCACCAGTTGGAACCTCACAAAGACAGAGGCCCTCTCTTCCCGTCAGGCTCGGGTTCGAGGGCCTCTCTCCAAGGAGGAGACAAGAACGCTACATGACTAGCGTACCCGCCCGAGGTTTCAGGAGGCGATCGAAGGGCATTACGGCAGCATTACAGGTGTTACGGGACCTAACGAAGTTGTTACGATTCGTTTCCGGCATACAGACCGGCCGTTTACTCCCCCTGGCTAACGTGGCATCGGACGGACCGACAGGGAGGAGGTATCGCAGATGTTCTTCAAGAAACCACGCTGGCTTTACAAGCTCTGTCCCCGCTGCGGCGGCGATCTCTACCTGGACCACGAAGAGGACAGTACCTCGGTGCATTGCCTGCAGTGCGGCTTCGAAAGAGTCCTGGTGCAGAGCCAACCGGCCGCGTCACCCCTCTCCGCGGCTGCCTTCGGGCGTACCGCCTCGGCCGCCTAGAGACCTAAGGCAGGTGAACCTGAAAGCCAGGCTGGACGTAGTGCGTGGTGCGTCGTGAGTAGGGGACGGCCCCCACCTACTCACCACTCCCTACGCACTACTCACAACGTGGACTGAGTGTGGCTTTCCGGCCGCACTCCTAGCTAAATTTAGTACTCGGTTTCACTAATACGCTCTCGAAGCTGGTCCTGTCACCTGAGGCACGAAGGGTCCGGTGGCGGCGGGCCACCCCACCAGATGCTTCCTTCGTCAGCATGACAGCGTCACCAGCGGTGCCGAGGATACGTGCCAGAACTTATGAAACCGAGTACTTAGCGCGCGTTTTGGAACACCTACCCGGGGGGCGCAGGCATCTTGCCTGCCACGCCACATCCCTCCTGCTCGTAGGGGCGTATTGCATACGCCCCCGGGGGCGGTGGCAGCTTCTGTCCCTAACTGGCGCTGGCGGTGAGGGGCTGCGGTTGGACCACGACCTGGTGGCCGGCCCATTCTTCGGCCACGTCGGCCGGGGCCGTGGCCTTGGGCAGACTGACGCTGAAGGTGCTCCCCTTGGCTGGTTCGCTGGCGAACCAGATGGTCCCCCCCATACCTTCCACCAGGGATTTGGTGATGGCCAGTCCCAACCCCGTCCCGGAAACTCCGAGGTTCTTGGCCGCGAAGGACCGGAAGAAGCGGGTGAACACCCTGGGCTGGTCTTCCAGGGGGATCCCGATGCCCGAATCCTCAACGTCGAGGCGGACTTCGTTCTCAGAAGGAACGATGCGTAGGGTGACGTCGCCGCCTGAAGGCGTGTACTTGCACGCGTTGCTGAGGAGGTTGGCCAGTACCTGGAGCAGCCGCTCACGGTCCACCGCCGCCCAGACGGGGCTGGCCGGCAGCTGCTGACGCAGCCTGAGCCGTTTCGAGGCGAACTCAGCCCCCAGCGCCTGAACAGCCTCGTTGAGCAGACCTGGCAGGTCCTGAGGCCGGACGTCGTACCGCACCGCGCCTCCCTCGATCTGGGAGAGATAGAGCAGGTCCTCAACCACGGCCCGCAGCCGGTCCGCGTTGAACCTGGCGATGGTCAGCTGTTGCCGGGTTTCTTCGTCCAGGTTGGGGTCTTCCAGGGCCAGCTCGAGGTACCCGTTGATAGAGGTCAGGGGAGTGCGGAATTCGTGGGAGACGGCGTAGACGAACTCCTGAGAGAGTCGCTGGTCCGACTCCCAGCGCGTCACGTCCCACCAGGTGCGTAGCAGGAGGGGGCCACCGTCCTCCACTGGATCGATGACCTTCTCCAGCACCCAATAGGTCTTCTCCTCTACCGTTTCGGTGGCTACGTGGACTCCGGCCGGACCTCCATCGATCTGGACCGCCCGGCTCGCGGGCGTCTCTATGTTGTAGTGGTTCTCCAGGGCGTTCACGGCCTTCGGGTTGACGAAGAGGACGTTCTTGTCCCGGTCCAGCACCAGGACCCCTGTCTCCAGGCTGGCCAGCACCGAGCTGTGGAATTGGGCCTCCCGGTGAAGGGCCTTCACCGTCCGCCAGTTCCGCACCGAGTCCCAGCAAGCACCGACACAGACCAGCCCCATCCCGAGGATGCCGGTGAAGACCGTCTTATAAAACTCGTGGGTCGGGTCACCGGCTCCCAGCAGTGGCGTCTGGGCGAGGGCGGGGTAGTTATCCGTGATGTCCAGCACCGCCCGCATGAGGAGCAGGACCAGCCCCGTCTTGAGGGGCCATCCGATCCTGAGCCCATTCTGGAACGTCGCGGTAGAGAGGTAACCGAGGGCACCGAGGGTGATGGCCAACCTCACCCAGTCTGCAACACCGCTGGAAGAGACCAGGTCAATGATTCCGCCGTCGTGCATTCGGTCTGCCTCGCTTACCGGCCGTGTTCTGACAGATATTGGGGGGCTAAGGAGTCAAGGGCTGGTGGGAAGGTCGTCTGAAATTCACTCTACCGGGAACGGGCCTTACAGGTGCGTTTCGAGTTACGTTACAAACTCATTACAGATAATAGCATGATATTACAAAAGTGTTACAGCGTCTGGGCCAAAGATAACGGGCTGGAGATCCTCCGCCCGTTATGCCTCTGTCCTACCGCACGCGCGGCGATGGGTTTGCTATCTTCACCACGACCTTGTACCCGTGTTGATAGGCCGGAGCTGGTTCAGGTCTCGTTGTCAAGATTGCCGGCAGCCTGCCACCTGCCCCACTACGCGTAGGGAGGTGCGCCTATCAACAGCGTCAGAAGCAAGACGCTAGCAGCGATGGCGATAAGCCGCCCCACGTGAGTGAGACATGCCCGGGAAACCAACATGAATCCACCCTCCTACCAATGATCCTGGTCTCTACTGAACACGCTAGGGGCCATCTGTCAATGCCCGGTCCGCATCTGGTAAATGTTTGGTCAACGGGCCGGACCTCTGACCTCGCGTTATACTGGAGTCCGCCTTAGCCTTCCCCCTCAGGAGACGTCCCATGCTCCTTCGGCTCGTTGCCTGCCTCGGCGCTCTGGTGGTGGTCGTCGTCCTGGGGGCTTCGCTGCCAGCCGCCGGCGATAGCCCGCCGCCCCGGGCCTTTGC
>CAZPYZ010000138.1:0-9044 GCA_964590215.1 uncultured Dehalococcoidia bacterium
GTGCCGAAGCCACTGCCGGGCGTTACCAGGACGTTGTGGCGCTGCAGCTCGCGCACGAAGGCCACGTCGTCTGGGATGGGACTGCGAGGGAACAGGTAAAAGGCCCCCTGGGGCACCACCATAGAGTAGCCCAGGGCGGTGAGGTGTTCCACCAGATAGTCCCGGCGATAGCGGTACCACCCGATGTCGACGGTTTCTCCCTGCAAGCCTCGCACAATGTGCTGCATCATCGCCGGGGCGTTGACGAACCCGAGCACCCGATTGCAGAAGGTGAACGCGTCCATCAGCTGCTTGTGGCCGGGACAGTCCGGGTGGATGGCGATGTAGCCGATCCGCTCTCCGGGCAGGGAGAGGTCCTTGGAGTAGGAGGTCACCGCGATGCTCGAAGGGTGGTGCGCGTAAATGTGCGGGTATGGCCCCTCGTCGTAGAGGAGTTTGGCGTAGGGCTCGTCGCTGATCAGGAAAATCTGGGTGCCAAAGCGGGCCTCGGCGGCCCGCAGTACCTCTCCGATACCTTCGAGGACCCCTTTTTGATAGACGGCCCCCGTCGGGTTGTTCGGGGAATTGATCAACACCCCCTTCGTCCGGGGGGCCAACTGCCGCTCCAGGTCCTCGAGGTCTGGCTGGAACGCCTGGTTGGTCTGAGCGATGCGCGGTACGCCCTGGTGGTTATCGATGTAGAAGAGATACTCCGGGAAGTAGGGGGCAAAAACGATGATCTCGTCTCCCGGTTCGCATATGGACTTGAAGACGACGTTGAGGCCGCCGGCGGCGCCGCAGGTCATGATGATGTCGTCTGCCGTTAGCGTGATCCCGCTTTCCTTACTGCGCTGTGAGGCGATCGCGGCTCGCGTCTCCGCGTACCCAGCGTTCGGCATGTAGCGGTGCAGACCCAACGTCTCTGACTCTGCTAGCCGTCGTAGCTCCCGGCGGAAGGCCTCAGGCGGCTCCAGGAGCGGGTTTCCCAGCGAAAGGTCGAAGACGTTCTCCTCGCCGTATTGCTTCTTCAGGGCCAGCCCCGTCTCGAACATGAGGCGGATCCAGGACTGCCCCTCCATCTGGTGCGCTACCGTGCTGGAAATACTCATCGGACTGAGACCCGTCCCATGGGATGCTGGCTCCGCAATTCGGCGCTGCCCTCACCCTGACCCTCTCCCTCAGGGAGAGGGGATTTAGAGCCAGCCATGTTGCTTATACCACAGGGCGGTCTCGCGCAACCCCTCCGTCAGCGAGACCCGGGGCTCATACCCGATCTCCTGCATGGCGAGGGTCGAATCACAGCACCACGCGGTGCGGTACATGTCCCGGGCCTTCTGCCGGTCGAAGAGGACGGGACGACGCAGGATAAGGCTGCAGGCCTCAAAGAAACAGGCCGCTGACCAAGTGACCAGATAGGGCAGACGCACCGGAAGTGCCCGCCGGCCCAGGGCCGATGCGATCATCCTCATCAGCTCACCGATGGTTGCGGCCTCTGGCCCGGACATGAAGTAGGTCCGGCCCAGGGCGGCAGGGTGCATTCCTGAGATGACGATGCCCCGGGCGACATCAGAGGCGTGAACGAGGCTGAGACGGGCGTCGTCCCCCAGGATGGGGCAGAGGCCGAGGTTGGCCAGGCGGAAGAGGGGAAGGGTCGCCCGGTCGCCGGGGCCGTAGACGACCGACGGCCGGATGATAGTCAGCGGCACTCGGTCAGCATAGGCCAAGGCGGCCAGTTCTCCCGCCCGCTTGCTGCGGCCGTACTCACTGCTGGGATGCTCCGGGTCTGCTTCAGTGAGCGGCCTCCCGTCGGGGCTTGGGCCCGCCGCCGCCACGGAGCTAACCAGCACGAACCGGCGGAGGGTAGGATTACCCCGCTCGCAGGCTTGAAGCAGGCGCAACGTCCCGCCCCCGTTAATCGATTCGTAATCAGCAGCGCGCCACGCTCTGATGACCCCAGCCAGATGAAAAACGTTGTCTACCCCGGCGACCGCCGTGTTCAGGGTGTTCGGGTCGGTGAGATCGCCACGGGTGAGATGGACCGGTAGGCCCGCCAACCCGGAGGTATCGCTCGTGGCCCGAACCAGACAGCGGACCTCATGGCCGGCACGATGCAACTCCTGTACCACGTATCGGCCAATGAACCCCGTTCCGCCGGTCACCAGGCTGAGAGGCATCTAAACACATAACGTCCTATATGGAGTTGCGTGATGCATGAATGGGGTGGTCACGTATCACGTATGCCGCATTGCGCATCAGGCTCAGCTCGCGCGGTGGTGGCGCTCTGCGGCTGTCTCCTACGCCATGGCAAGGACCTCTCCTGCTGTGGTCTCCGCGGCGTCCGGCCGGGCCAGGGCCCGAGCCCGCGCCGCCATCGCCTCCCGCTCTTTGGGGTTGCCCAACAGCCGCCGCACTGCCTCCAGGGCCTGCGCGTGGGACCGGCCGTCGACGCCGGCGCCGTGGCGCGCCACGTACTCCGCATTTCCCTCTTCCTGGCCCGGCAAGGATTCAAACACCACAATGGGGCGGCCGCTGGCCAGGCATTCGGCGATGGTCTGGGGTCCGCCTTTGGTGAGGACGACGTCGGCGGCGTGCATCAGTTCGGGCATGTTGTCTACGAAATCGAGGACCGCTGCCGGTGCGTGGAGTCTCAGCTCCTCCAATTGCTCGCGGGCCCTTCTGTTGTGGCCGCACACGACGATGAGCTGGCTCTGCGGGCACGCGCCTGCAAGGGGGGGAACCAGCCGCTCCAACCGGCCCGCCCCTTCCGCGCCGCCCACCACCAGGACTGTCGGCCGGTTGGGATCCAGCGCCAGCTCCCGCCTTATCTCCTGAGGGCTCCGGCTCACGCGGCCGAATCGCTCGTCCACGGGGATACCAGGGCAGACAATGCGATCCTCTGGCACCGACAGGGCCAGCAAGGCCTCTCTAGCCTCCTGGGTAGCCACGGCCCATCGGGTGAACCCTGGCTCCGCCCAACTGCGGTGCACCGTGACCAGCTCAGTGACCAGGGCCATCGTCGGGGCTGGGTTGCCTAGGCGCTTCAAGGTTTCGAGCAGCGCATAGTTGTAGAGAGGGTAGGCGCTGATGACCGCCGCCGGCCGCTGTTCCACTATGAGCTGCCTCAGCCGCTTGCGGAACCTGATGTGGGTATGGGGGATAATGGCATCGTAGACCAGTCGGTGGTCCGAGAGATGATATATCCCCCCATAGAGGGCTGGCGCCAGCCGGATCATGGGCCCGTAAAGCCGCACCACTGGGTCGATGAGGCTGGGCGGACCCGGGCCGAAAAGGTCTACGACGGCCACCTCGAGGTCCGGAGGACCGAGGCGCAGGAGCGCTTGTTGCACCGCGCGCGAGATGCTTCGGTGGCCGCCGCCAGCGTTGGCCATGAGGATCAGGATGCGCATGCCGCCCTCAAGCATTCTGTGCGGAGCGAAGAATCTCGAAGGGGGGTGGGCTCATATCGCCTTCTCGTACATCCGATAGCGTTTATACAACCTTCCGCCCCAGGCCTCGATGGCGTTGTTTATCAGGTGGTTGTCCTCCAGGGTCCAACCCAACTCGAACCACTGATAGTGGCTCTCCATCATCTCCTGGTACAGGTCGTGCATAAGGACGGCCTCCAGCCCGGCCTTACGGTGCTCCTCGACCACTCCCAGGGCCGCCAAGCGTAAGCCCCTGATCTTCCGCAGGTGATAGTAGGCCAGAATGAGGGGCACGCCGAAGGGCCAGAAGCGTCCGTTGGTGTGACGGATGGCCTCATTGTAGTTGGGCAGCAAGATCCCGAAAGCCGCCGGTGTGTTATCCACTTCGATGATGCGTGCGAGCTCTGGGACGATGAGCTGTCTTAGCTCTGCCGCGAAATGGTCGAACTCGGCGTTGGTCATCGGGACAAACCCCCAATTCCCGCTCCAGGCCCGACGGTAGATCTCTTTGATCGCCGCTGCCTCCTGATGGAAGCGCCTCATCTCGGGCCTGCGGACCACCAGATCTCCACGGCGTCGGACCCGCTCCGAGACGCGGCGCACCTTGACGAACCGCTGGGCGTGCTCCTGGCCCTTCTTGTCGACGTAGTACGCGTACAGGTCTTTGGCCCGTTTCAGGCCCCAACCCTCCAGCAATGAGGCGTAATAAGGGGGATTGTAGGGCATCAGAAATACCGGCGCGTGCTCGTAGCCCTCCACCAGCAGGCCGCACTCCTCGTTGGTGGAGGGGCTGGCCGGACCCCGCATGCAGGTCAAGCCGCGCCCTCGGAGCCAGCTCTGCGCCGCATCCAGCAGGGCGTGGGCCACATCCGGGTCGGTCGAGCACTCAAAGAAACCAAAGAATCCAGTCCGCTCTTCATGGAAGGAGTTATGCTGCCCATTCTCTATCGCAGCGACTCTACCGGCGGGCCTGCCATCCGAGCGCGCTAGAAACAGCTCCAGCGCTCCGTGGCGGTGGAAGGGATGCTCTTTCCCGCCCAAGAGGGCCCGCTGGTTATCAACCAGGGGTGGCACCCACGCGGCATTGCCGCGGTAGATTTGCCAGGGTACGGCCAGGAACGCGTCCAGGTCTCGGATGGTGGAGACTCGAGCAATGTCAATTGCCATGCGCGCCGAGCACGCCCAGGTGCCGGCCGGCCCTCTCCAAGATCTCCAGACCGCGGTAGAGGTGCTCTTCCTGATGACTGGCGATGCAGCTCGTCCGGAGCAGCCCTTTGCCCGGTTGCACCGCCGGCGCCACCGCGGCGTTCACAAAGAGTCCGTCGTCGAACAGTTTGCGCCACATGGTGCCCACGCGCAGGTCTTCCCCTATGATGACCGGGATGATAGGGCTTTGAGACGCCCCCAGGTTGAAGCCAGCCTTGTCGAGGCCGGCCCTCCACAGGGCGGTGTTCGCCCACAGCCGCTCCATGTGCTCCGGTTCGTTCTCCAGGATATCCAGCGAGCAGAGCGCAGCCGCCGCCGCGGCCGGCGGGATGCTGGCGCTGAACAGGAAGGACCGGGCGTGGTGCTTAATGTAGTAGATGATCTCCTTATCCCCGGCCACGAACCCCCCTGTAGAGGCGAAGGACTTGCTGAACGTGCCCATGACGAGATCTACGTCGTCAGTCAGCCCGAAATAGTGCGCCGTGCCCCGCGCCGCCATAACCCCGATGCCATGGGCGTCGTCCACCATGAGGCGGGCGCCATACCTATTCTTCAGGCGCACGATCTCCGGTAGATTCGCGAGGTCCCCCTCCATGCTGAACACGCCGTCGACCACGATGAAGAGGCCTGAGCGGCCTGCATGAGCCGCCAATACCCGCTCCAAGTCCTGCATGTCGTTATGCCCGTACTTGATCGTCCTACCGAAGGAGAGGCGACAGCCGTCTACGATGCTCGCGTGGTTGGCTCGGTCCATCACCACCACGTCGCCTCGGCCGACGATCCCTGAGATCGTCCCGAGATTCGTTTGAAACCCGGTGGTGAAGACGAGTGCGGCTTCTTTTCCGGCGAAGCGGGCGATGCGTTCTTCCAGCTCCACGTGCAGGTCGAGGGTGCCGTTCATGAGACGAGAGCCGGTGCAACTGGTGCCGTAGTCCTCGATGGCGCGCACCGCCGCCTCCCTCACCCTGGGGTCCTGGGTCAAGCCCAGGTAGTTGTTCGAGCCGAACATGAGGACCTTGCGTCCGTCGATGGTGACCTCGGGGCCCGAGTCGGAGGCGATGGGGACAAAGTAGGGATAAATTCCCAACTCCTCGGCCTGCCGGGTCCGGGATGGCGCAAAGCACTTGTCGAACAGGTCCACCGTCTTGACTCCTAGCATCCCCATGGCCTTTCCTTGAGAAGGTATTGGAATGATATGCCGCAACGATTCTACTATGGAGCTTGCGTAACTTGTCTTTCTTGGGCGACACTCGCCCCTGGAACCCCACCGCTGTGTCGAGGACGCGGCCCTGATGGCCACGCATCATGCGTCCAGAAGAGATGCGGCCAATCCGCTCATGGTGGGCGAGTCGAACGATAAGCCCCAGTAATGCTTAACACCAGTGGAGGTCTCATGAGGTGTATGGCATTCTACTGGCCTTGGCTTTGGTCCTCCTGAGCGCCTGTGGCCGCGGCGCCCTCCCCGAAGGCGCCCCTCCAGCCCCAGAGGCCGTCAAGCCTGCCACCGGCATCCAGTGCGAGCCCGGCAAAGAGGTCTGGCGGTCGCCGGGCCCGCCTAAACGCGGGGGTTCCATCATCCGCGCCGCCGACGCCGCAGACCACATGGACAGGCCGAAAGGGGGGGCGGGCAGGCCTCGGCTCTATGCCCCAGGTCTACCAGGGCCTCCTCCAGCTTCGGGGCTGCTTCCCGACGGACACCGCCGTAACGCCCGAGCTGGCCGAGTCGTGGACCGTCTCATCCGACGGCCGCACCTGGACCTTGAAAATGCGCTCGGGCGCGAAGTGGCACAATAGGCCGCCGCTCAACGGGAGGGCCTTCACCTCCATGGACGCCGCCTGGATGATCGACCACCAGAAGCGAGAGGGAGAGCTGGCAGCATACTGGGACGGCGTCACCCACCAAACACCGGACCCTTCGACCCTCGTCCTCCGGACCCCCGAGCCGGATGCAGACCTGCTGAACAAGATCGGCTTTCCCCAGAACATCATGATGCCCCGCGAGATCAAGGAGCAGCAAGGCGACTTCCGGACTGTGGCCGTGGGCACCGGGCCCTGGATGGTCAAGGAGTTCAAGCCCAACCAGGAGATGGTGTTGGAGCCCAACCCCGATTACTGGGAGATCGGCGAGGACGGAAAGCGGTTGCCGTACATGGACGAGGTCCGCGGTCCCATGTTTACCGACTACGCCGCGGAGCTGGCCGCCATGCGCGCCGGTCGCATCGATACCAACACCTTGTCCGGGCTCCGCAAGCTGGATGCTGACGCCACGAAGCAAGCGCTTCCGAAGCACCACACGTGGGAGCTGGTGCAATTCCCGTACCAGGCGCTGTGGTTCAACCTGAGCCGCAAGCCATTCGACGACATACGCGTCCGGAAAGCGGCGCAGCTAGCCCTGGACCGGGAGGACACCATCGCCGCCAACCGCGGCGCGGTGGCCCACTCGGGGTTCGTGCCACCCTTCCTGGTGGACTACGCCTGGTCTGAAGAAAAGATGAAAGAGAAGTTCAAGGCGGACCCGGCGGCCGCGAGGAGGCTGCTGGCGGAGGCCGGCTTCGCGTCAGGGACGCCCGAGTTCGAGATGCACACCTCGACGGTCTTCGCCGAGGACGCGGAGCTGGTGCAGCGGCAACTGGAAAACGTCGGCATTCGCACGAAGCTGAACGCGATCCCGGGCACGTTCAGCCCGATTCACCAGCGGCGGGACTGGGACATGGCCTGGGGGGCCCCTGGCGGCGTCCTCTTCGTCGGCGGCTGGGTGAGCGACCTCGTGCGCACCGGAAGCTCTCGTAACGCCATGCAGTTCAGCGATCCGCAGGTCGACCGGCTGGCCGAGGCTCAGGGCCGAGAACTGGACGTGGCGAAGCGCAAGGTCATCGTCGATCAGATTCAGGACCTTCTCTACGACCGGATGCCCTGGGCGCCGGGGATGCCGAAGGTGTTCTTCCACTTCACCTCGTGCCGGGTCAAGAACTACATGATGATCCAGCCCGCCTATAACGGGCGGTCGATCCTGTATGGGTGGATTGATCAGGAGGGGTGTTAGGAAAGGGGAATAGCCGGGCCGAGCCATGTTCGGTCATTCTTTCGAATCGTCCAGACAAACCCACCAACGCTGGCTGACTTTACGTCTAACGCGGCGAAGGACCGCCCTTCGCACGGAAGAAATCCAGAGTTGCTACGTCTATGGGACGGGATCTCTATGTACGGGACGCTGGCACAGGCGAGACGGAAGGCACGGGGCATTCCCGAACTTGGGGAGTTCGTTGCCGAAGTCGCGGTCCCGTCGGGGTCGGTGGCTCGTGTTGAGCGCACGCTGGGACCCGGTCACTATACTGTCTGGGCGGAACCGCTGGATCTGCTCAGGTGGGTCGCCTCCGTGTTACCGGTTGAAACAGCTTCGGTAGAATAACAGCGTGACCTTCGAGTTATGGGATCTGACCTCCCGAAACGTGGCGGGCTTTTTCGAAACGAAAGCCGAGGCACTGGCCGCCGTGCGCGGAGCCGTTAATGAACACGGCCGGCAGTACGCAGAAGAGTTGCTGCTTGCTAGTGAAGATTCACGCGGACGATCTCGGACCATAGCCAAAGGTGCCGACCTCGTGGAACTGGCGCTTCGAGCGGCGCGATCTTTGAAGCGGGTTTCCTCCTAACTAATGGGGCCCATTTGATGCCGTGAAGTGGAAAGAACGCTTCGGTGAGCACTAGCGGAGTTGGGCTGCGGCGGCCATCCACCGCCTGCCGAAGCTCAGAGCCTGTGACTATTTGTAGCGCGGGGGACAAGCCGGGGTTGTCCCCCGCCTCCCCGTGCGGGCCACAAGGACCCGCGCTACGACTTTCCGCTATTCGCTCACAAGCTCTCAGCATGAAGATGCGCCACTGGTTGGCAATCCAGCCAGACGATAAAGGAGACTGCCATGCTCACTAAAGCAGAGACGGAACTGCTCTGCCGGGTCGGCCCCGGAACCCCCATGGGAGACCTCATGCGCCAGTACTGGCTCCCCATCATGTACGACTGGGAGCTGCAGCCGGACGGGGCGCCGCAGCGGGTGCGGGTCCTCGGCGAGAACCTGGTGTCGTGGCGAGACACCAACGGAGCCGTCTCCATCATCGCCGAAAACTGTCCCCACCGCGGCGCCTCGCTCTTCTTCGGCCGCAACGAAGAAGGAGGGCTGCGCTGTGTCTATCACGGCTGGAAGTTCGAGGTGTCTGGGCGATGCGTCGACATGCCAAACGAACCGCCTGAGAGTAACTTCAAGGACAAGATCCGAGCGACGGCCTACCGGGCAGCCGATTGGGGCGGCATGGTCTTCATCTACATGGGCCCAAGGCAATCGGACCCGCCAGGGCTCCCCCGTTTCGAATGGGCCCTTGTCCCGGAAACCCAGCGCCACCACCAGTACAAAGGGATCTATCACTGCAACTGGATGCAGGCGT
>CAZPYZ010000139.1:0-2579 GCA_964590215.1 uncultured Dehalococcoidia bacterium
GGTGGGAGCTGTTCCCTACTCCCGAAGCACCACGCACTACGCTAGCTCTGGCTTTCAGGTGCACCTGGCTAGGCTTAGCCTGCTCGCGTCGCAAACCCCAGATCGAGCAGGCGGTGGGCGTCCAGGAAGCGCTGCTGACTCCCCAGCGCCACCACGATGAGGCGCCTGCCACCTCGCACGGCGGAACCGATAATCGTTTGGCCCGCCGCTTCGGTGAAGCCGATCTTGATACCGTCCGCGCCCGGATAGCTCGTAAGCAGGCTGTTGTAGTTACGGATGGGGTAGACATCGCCGGTGATGACGATCTTCGCTCGCTGGGCAGCGGCGAACTCCCGGAACCTCCCATTAGCCATGGCGTGGCGGGCCAGCCGGGCCAGGTCGTAGGCGGTGCTGTAGTGGTTAGCGGCGTCCAGGCCGTGGGCGTTGGCGAAGCGGGTGTCTTTGAGGCCAAGCTCCGCCGCACGCTTGTTCATGAGCGCCACGAAGGCGGCCTCGCTGCCCGCAAGGTGCTTCGCCAGGATGAGCGCGGCATCGTTGCCCGACATCAGCATCATTCCGTAGATGAGGTCACGCACGGTCATGGTGTCGTCGGGCTCCACCCACAGCATGGTGCTGCCGGTGTTCTTAAGCCGTTCGACAGAGTCACGGTCCACCGTGACGACTTGGTCCATCCTTCCCCGCTCCAGAGCGAGGAGGGTAGTCATGACTTTGGTGAGGCTCGAGGGTGCCCGGCGCTCGGTGGCGATGGGAGAGCAGCACCCTCCCAGTGTCTGCCTCCATGGCGAGGTAGGCCTGGGCGTTGACCTGGGGGAGCTTCGGCTGGCCCTCGGCTTTGAGGAGGTCCGAAGGGAGCGGCTCTTCAGGAGCCGTTTCAGGCCCGTCGCGGCCCCCCAGAGCTGCGGCGTCGACAGCTGGTTCAGGGCCCGCGAAGGGCAGGAGCGCCGAGGGGCCGCACGCGGCTAGGATCATGCCCGCGAGGAGCGGCGGCAGCCAAAGGAGGCTCGACCGCCTCACGGGAAGGGGGACCCCGGTGCGCTGGGGTCTTCGCCAAGCTGCGGTGACAGTGAAGCGGTGCAGGAGCTCACGTTCGATCGTGGGATACTCCCGCCCGGCCCTCCCGCAGAGCTCCGCCCTCGCATCTTGCTCTTCCTCATCTCCCATGGACGGCTGGGTCCTTAGGGGCAGTCACGGCTATCGAGGCGGGCTCTTCTCTCTGGCCTCCTGCACCAAGCGAGTCACGTGGGGCACGACTTCGGTGTAGTCGCCGACCACGCCGAAGTCACAACTCTTGAAGATGGGCGCTTCAGGGTCCTTGTTGATCGCGACAATGGTTTCAGCTCTCTGCAACCCAATCATGTGGTTAAGCTGCCCGGACACAGCGACAGCAAGGTAGAAGCGTGGGGCGACGGAGCGGCCGGTGAGGCCGATCTGGAGGGGGCCGGGGATGATCCCTTCCCTCACGGCGCTCAGGGTTCCGCCGATTCTCCCTCCCAAAGCGCTGGCGAGGTCGTTCAGCGGGTAAAGCGCCTCGCGATTGCCGATCCCGACGCCCGCGCCCACGATGATCTCGGCGCTGTCCATGTCGACGCCACCCTCGCCCGCGGTGACCTGGAAGTCCATCAGCCGGAGGCGTCCGTCAACCGGCGGGGCCACGAGCAGGCGCTCTAGGGGTGCCTGCCGTCCTGCCACGGGCGCGATGGCGGAGAGCATGCCGGGACGAATGGTCGCCATGGCGGGGAGGGTCCGCGACCGGATGGGGGCGATAATGTTCCCGCCGAAGGCGGGCTTGAGCTGGACCAAGCGCTCGCGCTGGTCTACCTCGAGGCCGATGCAGTCGCCGGTGAGCCCCAGGTCCAGCCTCGCGGCTACCCGGGGCGCCAGGTCGCGGCCGTTTACCGTCGCCGGCAGGATCACGGCCCAGGGGTGGCGCTGCGTGATGGCCTCCGCCAGGACCCCGGTGTAGGCTTCCGGCCGGTACCTGGCCAGGGAAGGGTGCTCGGCCAGCAGGACGCGGTCCGCGCCGTGGGCGGCTAATGCCTCGACGTGCCGGGAGATATCGTCCCCGATGAGCACTGCCACCGCCTCGCTGTTCAGTTGGCTGGCCATTTCTGCGGCCCGGCCCAGGATCTCCAAGGTCACCGGACGGAGCTGGCCCAGCGCGGTCTCGCCGACTACCCACACCGCCCGATCGGGGCGCGGGTCCGTTTTCTGGGTGGGGCGAAAGCCGTCGCCCCGCTCCCGCTGCCAAGGCGTGAACAGCCCACGCTGCACCAGGTAGTCCACCAAGGCCTTCGCCATCGCCTCCGGCGGCTGGCCGGAGACGACCTGCTTCTCTCGAGGCACCGTCAGTTCCCGGATCTCATAGACCTGGGTCGGTGAACCAGGCGAACCAACCTGCTCCTCCGGCAGTCCGACGTCCGCCAGGCCCCAGGTCTTGATGAGAGTTTCATCCACCGCTTGCATCTGTTCCGGCGTTGGCTGCGGTGGCCGGTTCAGGAACTCCCCTGCCGTGAGGAGGCAGGGTGCGGAGAGCTCCACCGTCTCTCGCCCCTCCTCCACCTCTCGGATAGCGGTGAACA
>CAZPYZ010000139.1:2679-8982 GCA_964590215.1 uncultured Dehalococcoidia bacterium
TCGAACTTGATCTCGGCGACGTTGGGGACCTGCTTGATACAAACGACGATATTCATGAAGAGGCTCTCTCCAAGGGTTTCAGATACGTAGCACTATTGTAGCGGGTGGCATGACCATCCATTCCAACGCGGGGCGCGCGGAAGCGGCGAAGTTCTCAAATTTAGGGCACTCCTCAGCGTTCTCCGCGGTCTCCGCGTTGAACAAGGTGTGGGGGGTGGAGGCGAAGGCGAGCCAACCCTTGGATGTCTTCCCACGCCGTCTTCATGATATTGACCCGCGTGTCCGGGTCCTCCCTCCAGCGCACCGGGATCTCCTTGATCCGGTACCCCCGCTTTTCAGCCAGCAGCAGCAGCTCCGTATCGAAGAACCACTCGTTGTTCTCGACCAGAGGGACCAGCGCCTGTGCAGCCTCCCGGCTGATGGCCTTGAACCCGCATTGTGCATCGGAGAGGGCGGTGAAGTGCGAGACCTTGATGAGGAGGTTGTATGCGCGGGAGATCGCCTCTCGTTTTCGTGAGCGCGTGGTCTGCGAGCCCGGCAGGAGCCGCGATCCGATGACGATGTCGTAACCGTTGATGATGTGCTGGACCAGGAGGGGGTACGCCTCCAGGTCGGTGGAGAGGTCCACGTCCATGTAGGTGAGGATATCGGCGTCGCTTGCGAGCCAGGCCGCTTTCAGCGCGCGGCCGCGGCCCTTTTGGTCCAGGTGGAGGTAGCCGACCTCATCGGAATGGGCGTCCGCCAGCCTCTGGGCTATGGAGAGGGTTGCGTCCGTCGATGCGTTGTCCGCGATGACGATTTTCCAGCGGTGGGGGACCAGGCCTTCGGCCAGGAACGCTCGGACGGTGTTGACGCTGCCCTCCAGGACGTGGGCCTCGTTGTAGACGGGGATGACGAGGTCCACCCGCCGGGGCTCCAAGGTGCCCTGGGCGGGCAGGACTCGTGCTCGGGGCGTATCCACGCCTCAAGGATAGCTCTAACCGTCGCGCGGGCGTGTACAGGAGCCTCTAGGATGGGCGAGCGCGTGTCCGCAACTGGAGCAGGTTGAGCAGGTCGCCCTAGGGCATACTCTGGTTATCCGAAAAGGTCCCCGAGTAAGGCAGCTTTTTCGGTCTGCAGGTAGCTTGCTAGGTCGGTGAGGATGGTATTGAGCGTCCCGACCCGCAGGGCCTTGTGATCGGGGACTGTAATGTGGTGTTCTGTTCCCATCCGCGTGGAGGTCAGACGAATCTGGCTGCTGGTCTGCCGGCTCACTTCGTAGCCGTAACGGCGTAGGAGCGTGACAAGGCGGTCTCCCGAGAGGTCCCTGGGGAGCGTCACACGGGGATGACCTCATCCTTGACCATGTGGAGGCGGATCAACGCGGGGCGGTCCTGATCCTCGAAGTGGCACCGTACGGCGTCCTGGACCATAGCCTTCAACTCATCCAGGTTGTCGCCCTGGGTGAAGATGGACGCTCCCAGCGCCCTGGCCTCGTAGCCACCCTCAGGGGATTCCTCGACGACGAAGATGATCTCGCTGTCCAGCATGGGGATTCTCCTACTGGAGAGTATAGCCGCCAAAACGTAGCTGGCCGGTCATGAAGAGATGGAGTATGGTGCAGAAGAGTGGCAGCCGCCCTTAGTGCCGGAAGTGACGCACCCCCGTCAGCACCATCGCCACGCCGTACTGGTTGCAGCAGTCGATGCCGTCCTGGTCCCTCATGCTCCCGCCGGGGTGGCCGATAATCGCGACACCCGCCTGGCAGGCCCGCTCGATGGAGTCTCCCCAGGCGAAGGGAAAGAAGGCGTCGCTGGCCAGGGCGGCGCCCTTCAGCGCCTCACCCGCCTTCTCCATGGCGATCTCGACGCTCTTCACGCGGTTGGGCTGGCCGCTGCCCATCCCCAGCAGCCGGCCGTCCCTGGCGATGGTGATGGCGTTGCTCTTCACGTGCTTGACGCAGCGCCAGGCGAAGGTCAGGTCGGCCAGCTCTTGTGGCGCCGGCTTGCGCTCCGTCACCACCTGGAACGCGATGGCTTCCGGCCGGAGGTCGTCGGCCTCCTGGACCAGCCAGCCGCCGCCCACCTGCCGGAACCCCCGCGCTCCCGGCTGTCGGGGCCGCGCCTCGAGGATGCGCAGGTCCCTGGACTTGCCCTTCAGGACCCGCAGGCCATCCTCCGTATACCCCGGCGCGACCACGATCTCGTAGAACATGCGGGTCTCGCCGTCGGTGGGGTTGCGGAACTCTCGCAGCTCCCGCGCCAGTGGTTCGTCGATGGCCCGGTTGAAGGCAACGATCCCGCCGAAGGCACTGGTGGGATCGGCATGGACCGCGAGGCGGTAGGCCTCGAGCAGGTCGTCTCGAGTTGCCGCCCCACAGGGGTTGGTGTGCTTGACGATGATGCAGGTCGGCGTCGGGAAGTCGTTCACCGCGTTCCAGGCGGCGTCGGCGTCCAGGTAGTTGTTGTAGGACATCTCCTTGCCGTGGTGCTGCAGGGCGGTCGCGATGCCGCCGCGGCCGTGCTCGCGCAGGGAGCGGTCAAAGTAAAAGGCCCCCGACTGGTGAGGGTTCTCTCCATAGCGGAGCCCCGACGCCAGCTCCATGGGGACCGTCAGCGCCGGGGGCGCCCCTTCGCCGTCCCACAGCCACTCCGCTACCGCGCTGTCGTAGCTCGCGACATGCTGGAAGGCCTTCCAGGCCAGGCGGCGCCGTAGCTCGAGGCCAGATGCAACACGGGGGCTCTGGCTCCTGGTCCCAGGCAAGAGTGCCTGGGCCCCATTTGTAGTCAGCGCGTCCAGCACCGGGGGGTAGTCCGCGGGGTCACAGACAACCCACACATCCCGGTGGTTCTTGGCCGCAGCCCGGAGCATGGTGGGCCCGCCGATGTCGATGTTCTCGATGCCCTCTTCGAAGGGGACGCCGCCCGGTCGGGTCACCGTGGCGTAGAAGGGGTAGAGGTTACACACAACGAGGTCAATGGCGCCGATGTTGCGTTCGGCTAGCGCTTCCATGTGGGAAGGCACATCCCGCCGTGCCAGGATCCCGCCGTGGACCCCAGGATGGAGGGTTTTAACCCTCCCGTCCAGCATCTCGGGGAACCCGGTCAGTTCCTCCACGGCCCGGGCGGGCACAGCGGCCTCGTCCAGGGTCCGCTTGGTTCCCCCTGTGCTGTATAGCTCGATACCTAGGGTGGTCAAGCTGCGCGCGAAGTCGACGAGGCCGGTCTTATCGTAGACGCCCAGGATTGCTCGCATGGCTGACGCTCCGGCAATTAGCGATTAGCTCTTAGCTATTAGCCCAACCCGCCACCCAACGGCTGGGAGCTAATGGCTAACGGCTACGTTAGCGCTGGCGGTCGCCAATGACCCCACTTTCCCGTAGCGGGTCGCCCGCCCAGACCGACTCCAATGCCAGCTTGTCCAGCTCCAACTGGACGGGCACCGGGTACTGGCCGGTGAGGCAGGCGTTGCAGAAGTCCCGGCCGGGGACATCGATGGCCGAAATAAGCCCTTCCAGGCTGAGATAGCCCAGGGTGTCCGCCCCGACAGCGCGCCGGATGTCGTCGACGGTCTTGTGAGCCGCGATGAGCTCGCCTTTGGTCGCCATGTCCACGCCGAAGAAGCAGGGATGCTGGATGGGGGGTGAGGAGATGCGGAGATGGACCTCCTTAGCCCCTGCCCTCCGCAGCAACGCCACCACCCGGGGCGTCGTGGTCCCCCGCACGATGCTGTCGTCCACCACGACCACCCGCTTCCCCTTGAGCACCTCTGGCATGGGGTTGAACTTCAAGCGCACGCCCGCCTCCCGGATCTCTTGGGAAGGCTGGATGAAGGTGCGGCCGACGTACCGGTTCTTGATCAGGCCTTCGCTGTAGGGGACCCCGGATTCCTTGGCGTAGCCGATGGCCGCCGGCACGGCCGAGTCCGGCGTGCCGATGACCACGTCCGCCTCCACAGGGTGCTCTTTGGCGAGGCGTTGCCCCATTCGTTCCCGGACGAGGTACAGCAGCCGGCCATTCATGACGCTATCGGGCCGCGCGAAGTAGATGAACTCGAAGATGCAATAGGCCTTGGGCGCTTCCTCCTGGTCCGGGTCCGCGGGCTCGTTGCGGTGGCTGGCCACGCCCGACTTGTCGATGACGAGCACCTCGCCCGGTTCGACCTCTCGCAGGAACTGGGCGCCCAAGTGATCCAACGCGCAGGTCTCCGACGCGACGACCCAGCCTCTGCGCAGCCTGCCCAGGCAGAGGGGCCGGATGCCCAGGGGGTCGCGCACCGCGATGAGGCTGTCCCTGGTGAGTAGGGTCAGGCTGTACGCGCCCGAGATCCGGCGCATCGTGGTCCGGATCTTCTCCAGCCAGGTGGCGCCGGGGGCATGGGCGATGGCCGCCGCGATGACCTCCGAGTCCGTCGATGAGGTAAAGGAAACGCCGGCGTCCCGTAGCTCATGCTGGAGGGCTTCCGCATTGACGATGTTCCCGTTGTGGGCGAGGGCGATCTGCCCTAGGTTGCCCTCGGCAACGAGGGGCTGAGCATTGCAGAGCTGGGTGGACCCCGTGGTGGAATAGCGGGTGTGGCCGATGGCGATCTCGCCGTTCAGCCCCGCCAGGGTTTCCTCGTCAAAGATGTGGGTGACCAGGCCCATGCCGGTCCGGACGTGGACGCGGCCCCGGTGAGCTGTGGCAATCCCTGCGCTCTCTTGTCCCCGGTGCTGTAGTGCGTAGAGGCCGAAGAAGGTGATGCGTGCGACGTCTTCTTGGGGGGCGTACACCCCGAAAATGCCGCACTTCTCGTGGCGACTCTCGGTGGGATATGGCCCGTGGAGCACGGCGTCGTGGGTCGCTGGGTGTGGGTTGTGGGTGATGGGAACGGTGGGGTGTTGTAGACGGCTCAGAGAGCGTTTCACAACAGCCGTATTATACCAGCCGCCACCGGAGAAGCAACGCGGCTTGGCCTTGCCTGGCCTTGCTTCGTCGATAGGTATGAGGTATGAGGTATGAGGTATAAAGGAGGATCCAATGGCACTGACGCCCATCCGCCGCGTGGTCACCGGCAATGACCCTCAGGGCAGGTCCATCGTCTCTTGGGATGGCCCTGCGCCGGGGACCCATGAGACCGTTCCCGGCTCGGGTCGGGGGTTTACCAACCTCTGGGTCTATGACATCTGTCCAGCGCTGCTGAATGGTCCGGACGACGGGGACAAGTACTACGAGTTTCCCGGCGCCAGGACCGGCGGGCACTTTCGGATCGTGCATAACAAGAAGCGGCCCGCGGGATACGACCCGGCGAAGGACTCCGAGGCGGTCGGACCCCATGAATCGAGGAAGCGGGAGGTGGGCCAGACCTGGGAGCGGGGTGGACAGAATGTCTTCTCCTCCGCCATGCACATGACCGAGAGCGTGGACTACGGCATCCTGCTGCGCGGGTTTCGCAACTTGATCCTGGACGACCGAACGCTGACCATGCGTGAAGGGGACATCGTGGTGCAGTTAGGCGACTGGCATCAGTGGAGCGCCCCCGACTCCGACTGTGAGATGGCGTTTCTGCTCATTGGCGCTGATTTCGAAGTCCAGGGCGTTCCCGGTGGCCCCGCGCCTGCAGCCGGGACCCTGCCCGAGGGCGTCAAGCCTGCCAGGCGGATCGTCTGTGTCAACGACGCGGTGGGGCTGGGGACCGCTATCGGCGATGGGCCCTCTCCCGATGTCCGCACCGATGCCGCCCGTCCTGGTTTCGCCGCCACCCGGGTCTGGGTGACGGATACGACGCCGGCCCGAATAAAGGGGGTCCAGGAGACTCTTCATCTGCCCCACACCATCGAGCCGCCGGCCGCGGGGTCGCTCTGCCGCGTTTACAGCCTCCCCCCCGATGCGAGCTGGGAGGGAAAGGTTGGACCGCGGGAGGTACAGGCTTACTTCGAGGCTATGGGGTCTCCTGAAGCCTCGACCTACTCGGCCAGCTCGCCCCATCTCTACATGCAAAGGACCCGCTCCCTCGACTTCTGTATGGTCCTGGCGGGCGAACCGACGCTGGTTCTGGACACCCAGTCGGTCGACCTCAAGCAGGTGGACGTGGCCGTGATACGCGGATCGAACCACGCCTGGAGCAATCGCACCAACCGCCCCGCGGTGGTCGCCGTGTGTTCGGTGGATGGGCAGCCGTAGGGCTGGGGCTTGTCCCATGGGAGTATGCAGGTTTTTCCCGCCACGAGACCGGGAAGCTCTGAACCATGTGGGGCAGGCGCTCTCGCCTGCCGGAGGTCGGGGGTCGGCCAGCGCCCGCCGCACAGCCGGGGTCGTCTGTGCCTACATTCGAGGGCCGCTGCCG
>CAZPYZ010000140.1:0-8940 GCA_964590215.1 uncultured Dehalococcoidia bacterium
CGATGGCGCTCTGCCGTCTCGCAGGGCGGAACGTGGGGCCGCCAAGCAACGCCTGACCCCCGTCGTCGCCCGTCTGGCTCAACAGCACAACATCGATGTCACCCAACTGACCGGAACCGGCATAGACGGGCGGGTTACGAAACAAGACCTGCTCAGGTTCATCGAATCCCGCGAGAGCGCTGCACAGGCTCCTCCGCCTGCGCCGGCAGCCGTCTTCCGGGGTGGAGAGGAGACACGCCTAGAGAGCGAGAGCGCAGCTTTGCCTGTGGGCGGGCGGGAACCAGCTGCGAAGGGACGTGACGAGGAGTCGATCCCCATCACCGCGCTGCGAAGAGCCATCGCCGAGAACATGGTCCGGTCCAAGACGACGGCGCCTCACGCGTGGGCTATGACCGAGGTAGACGTGACCAATCTGGTCCGCTGGCGGGAGGGGATCAAAGAGGACTTCCGACGGCGAGAGGGTGTGGACCTTACCTACCTCCCCTTCTTCGTAAAGGTCGTAGCCGAAACTTTGAGAGAACATCCGAGCCTCAATGCCTCCTGGACCGAAGACCGGATCGTTCTTAAGCGCCGCATCAATATCGGCCTCGCCGTCAATCGGGACGAGGGCCTCATCGTCCCGGTCTTGAAGGACGCTGATCGCTTGAGCGTCACCGGTCTGGCCCACGCTATCGGCGACATAGTGGGCAGGGCGAGGAACAATAGCCTCAAGCCCGACGATGTGTCCGGCGGGACTTTCACGGTGAACAACACCGGTGCGCTGGGAGTGACCCTGTCGTACCCCATCATGGTCCCGGGCCAGGCCGCGATCATGACGACGGAGGCGATCATCAAACGCCCGGTCGTCGTAGATGACGCCATCGGCATCCGCTCCATGATGAACCTTTCCCTCGCCTTTGATCACCGGATCACAGACGGCGGCGTGGTTGGAAGCTTCTTGCGCACGGTCAAGGCCCGCCTGGAGGCCCTGGGGCCGTCCACCCCTTTGGCCTGACTGGGGGATGACCGAGCCACGACCGTAAGGGAGTGGTCAAAGAGCTAACCGTCCATCAGCACATCCGAGGCCACCATGTACCTCCTGACCGAAGCAGAGCAGATGCTGCAGGGCGCGGTCCGCGATTTTGCCCAGCGGGAGATCGCCCCCATTGCGGCGGCGATTGATGAAGCGGATCAGTTCCCCATGAGCCTGGTCCAGAAGCTCGCCCAGGTCGGCTATCTGGGTGTCTCCTTGCCCAGCGAGTACGGTGGTGGTGGCGGTTCCACGATGGCTTACGTCGTTACCCTTGAGGAGATCTGTCGGGCCAGCGCCGCCGTGGGCCTGTGCGTTGCTGTCCAAAACTCCCTGGCCGGTTGGACGCTCGCGACCTATGGCAACCGGGCTCAGAAAGACCGTTACCTTGGCCGCCTCGCGTCGGGTGAGGCGCTCGGCGCCTACGCTCTGACCGAGCCCGATTCCGGGAGTGATGCCGCGTCCCTCAAGACCACGGCGGTGCGGGACGGCGATGACTACGTCCTCAACGGGCGGAAGGCCTTCTGCACTCAGGCCAACATCGCCGACGTCACCATTCTGTTCGCTACCATCGACCGCGCCCAGAAGCACCGGGGCATCACCGCCTTCTTGATAGACCGGGGGACCCCCGGGTTCCATACGGACCCCCCCCTCCACAAGATGGGGATCCGGGGCTCTCCCACCGTTGGGATCGTCCTGGAGGACGTGCGGGTCCCAGCCACCAATCGCCTGGGGGAGGAAGGACAGGGCTTCAAGATCGCCATGTCCGTGCTCGACGTCGGCCGCATCGGCATCGCGGCCCAGGCCCTTGGCATCGCCCAGGCAGCCCTGGATCACTCAGTCGAGTATGCTCAGCAGCGAGAGCAGTTCGGGCGTCCGATCGGCGAGTTCCAGGGCGTCAGTTGGATGCTGGCCGACATGTACGTCCGGATCGAGGCGTCACGTCTGCTGACCTACAAGGCGGCACACCTTAAGGAAGCCGGGCAAGCCTTCGGGATGGCGGCCTCCGCCGCCAAGCTCTACGCCTCAGAGACTGCCGTCTTCTGTACCGACAAGGCTATCCAGGTCCACGGTGGCTATGGCTATGTGAAAGACTCTCCCGTCGAGCGCCTCTACAGAGACGCCAAGATCACTGAGATCTACGAAGGCACCTCCGAGATCCAGCGCCTGGTTATCTCCAGAGAGCTCCTGAAAGGCCTCCGCAGTGGCAGTTAAGCGCAAAAAGATGACGACTGAGGAAGAACCTGTGACCTACGACCTGGGCCCCCCGTTCCTTATCCGTCTGAAGCCGGTCCTACGGCTCACCGAGGACAAGTTTATGGGCATCTGCCGGTTGAACGAGGCACTGCGCTTCGAGCTGACCAGCAAAGGAGATCTTGTTGTCATGGCGCCAGAGGGAAGTGGGTCCGGGAGCAGGAACTTCGACCTGAGCGGGGACTTCGTCCAGTGGGTCCGAGCCGACGGAACCGGGGTCGGCTTCGGTTCCTCCGCCGGCTTTAGGCTTCCCAACGGCGCCATAAGAGGACCGGACCTCGCCTGGATCAGGCGCGAACGTTGGGAAGCGTTGACCCGGGAACAGCAGGAGCGGTTTGCCCCGATCTGCCCGGACTTCGTGGTGGAGCTCCGCTCCCGGACAGACCCACTGCCGTTTCTACATCGGAAAATGGAGGAGTACATCGCCAACGGCGCCCGCCTCGGCTGGCTCATCGATCCCTACCAGAAGCGGGTCTATATCTATCGCCCCGGGGAGCCGGTCGAACAGCTCGATAACCCCCAGACCGTTTCCGGGGACGCCGAGCTCCCAGGATTTGTCCTCGAAGTCGCCAAGCTGTGGCTCTGAGGCGATGCGGCGCACAGCCACTCAGAGCTTGAAGAGTCCGATATGTATGATCCTTCATTCCTAGCAGGGTTCAAGAAGCGGATGGCAGAATGGCTCTCCGCCACCGCCGGAGCCCTGGAGGGCCGCGGGCCGTACAAGAACACCTCGGGGATCACCATCCAGCGCGTCTATACTCCCCTCGATACACCCGACGTGAACCTCCCTCTTCCGGGCGAATACCCCTACACCAGGGGCATCCACCCCACCGGCTACCGGGGCCGTCTCTGGACCATGCGCATGTTCGCCGGGTTCGGCTCCGCCGAGGAGACCAACGAACGCTACAAATTCCTGCTCTCCCACGGCGAGACGGGACTCAGCGTGGCCTTCGACCTTCCTACCCTCATGGGGATGGACGCCGACGACCCTCTCGCTCTGGGCGAGTTCGGCAAAGGCGGTGTCTGCGTCTCCTCCCTCGGTGACATGGAGATCCTCTTTCGAGACATCCCGGTTGCAGATATCACCACCTCGATGACCATCAACGGCCCCGCCGCGACCATCTGGGCCATGTACATCGCCAATGCCAAGCGCCAGGGCATTTCCCCCACGAGACTGGGAGGCACCCTGCAGAACGACATCCTCAAGGAATACATCGCTCAGAACGAGTACCTGTATCCGCCAGCGCCCGCCCTCCGCCTCGTCATAGACACCATCGAGTACGGGGTGCGGGAGCTCCCTCGCTGGAATCCAGTGTCCATCAGCGGCTACCACATACGGGAAGCGGGGGCCAGCGCCGCCCAGGAACTGGCGTTTACCCTGGCCGATGGCTTTTGCTACATCGACGCCTGCATCGACCGGGGGATGGAGGTCGATGAGTTTGCCCCGAGGCTCAGCTTCTTCTTCAACATTCACAACGACTTTTTCGAAGAGATCGCCAAGCTGCGCGCAGCGCGGCGCATCTACGCCCGAACGATGCGTGAGAAGTACGGCGCGGTCAACCCTCGCTCCACCTGGCTCCGGTTCCACTCGCAAACCTCGGGAGCGACGTTGACCGCCCAACAGCCCGAAAACAATGTCGCCCGGGTCGCGATCCAGGCCCTCGCCGCCGTCCTCGGCGGCACGCAGTCGCTCCACACCAATGCCCTGGACGAGGTCCTGGCGCTCCCTTCGGAGACCGCGGCCCGCATCGCGCTCCGCACCCAGCAGATCATCGCCCATGAAACGGGGGTCACCAACACCGTCGACCCCCTCGGAGGCAGCTTCTACCTGGAGCGGCTCACCGACCAGATGGAGGAAGAAGCCCGCGGTTACCTCGAGAGGATCGATGAGATGGGTGGGGTTATCGCAGGCATTGATTCGGGATACTTCGTGCGGGCCATTGCCGAGACCGCCCGCAAGTGCCAGGAAGAGGTCGACTGTGGCGACCGCATCGTGGTCGGCGTCAACGCCTTCCGAGATGCAGGCGAGCCGCTGGATCTTCCCATCAATACGCAAGATCCCGGCGGCGAGGCGGCGCACCGGGAACGGCTGGGGAGGATCCGCCTGGAAAGGGGTGGACAGCGCGTTTCGCACGCGCTGGACGCTTTGAAGCGGGCAGCGGAAAGCACAGACAACCTCATGCCCTACATCCTCGAGGCCGTCGAGGCGTATGCTACCGTGGGCGAAATATCCTCCGCCTTCCGGGATGTATTTGGCACCTATCAGGGCATTCAGATGTGACGAGGAACGAGAAATGAGAAACGAGCGACGAGAAACGAGAAACGAGTGATGAGCTCAAGCGACCTATCTCGGTAAGGAAAGGAAACACTGTGCGCATCTTCTTCATTACCCCTAACCCAGAGAACCCGGCCAGGAGCCACGAGCCAAACCGCTCCCACGAGCTGGTCCGTAGCTACGCGTCACCGGGCACCCAGATCGACTTCGGCGCGCCCGACGACTACGCCGGTGCCCATGTGCTGGTAAAGATCGCCGGGGAGAACGCCCTGCCGGGCCTGCATCATGTTATCTCTACCACCGCCTTCATCCGAAAAGTCGCGTGGGCGGAGCAGCAGGGGTATGATGCGGTGATCCAGAGCAACACCTTCGATCCTGGCGTGGAGGCGGCCAGGCTCGCGGTGGGTATCCCCGTTATTGGGGTCTGCCGAACGGCGCTGCATACCGCTACAGTCCTAGCTGGCCGCATCGCCATAGCCGTGCCGTTTCAGTCTCATGTCGCGGAGACCTGGAAGCTGGTGCGGTCCTATGGGATGGAGTCCTTCGTGAAGGACATCCGTCCCATCGGACTCTATCCCGGCAACATGAGGAGCCCCCAACACCTGCAGGATGGGATTGTCAAGGTGATGAAGGAGATGGCCGCGGCCGTCAGCCCCGAGTACATCATCCCCCTTGGCGGGGCGCTGGTCCCCTATGTGGTCGACCCCAAGGACCTGGAGCGTGAGGTAGGCGTGCCGGTGCTCAACACTAAGATCGCCGCCATCCGGTTCGCGGAATTGTGTGTTTACGCCAAGATGTCCCAGAGCCCCATCGCCTACCCGCGGGTGGGCTCGATCACCTATGAGGACTTCAACCTGCCCGCCTACGGGAAGGTGTAGGGGCCAAAAGCCCCAAACCCGAAACCGGAGACCCGAAACCGGAGACCCGAAACCCGAAACTCGAAACCGGTCACCCTCGCCCCGCCGGTAACCGCTCGACCTCGACCCACGTCCCCGACCAGCCCTTGTTCACCGCCTGCCCCGCGCGGTTATCAATCCAATCGTGGACGTAGGGCTGCCAGGCGAGGAAGCCCACCTGGGTGATGGTGGGAATCACGTACAGCTTGTCCAGCAGCAGCCGCTGGACCTGCACCGCCAGCTGCTTTTGCTTCGCTTCGTCCCCCTCCACCGAGTAGCTCTCGATTAGCCGGTCGAGGTCTTGGTCCCGTATCCCGGGATTGAGGGTACCCCGGGAGAGGAAGCTGTTGTTCCAGTCTTGCTCCGGCAAAAACGCGCTGCTGCCGAAGGTGGTGTCGAAAGCGCCGTCGAGCCGGGTCCGCCGAGAGACGGCGTCCTCCTGAGGCTGAAGGTCCAGCTGGATGCCGGCGGTGCGCATCTGCTCCGCGACGAACTGGGCCTCCGCCGGGTAGCGGGTATGAGTGGAGGAGTACTTTACGGTGCTGCGAAGGCCGTTTGGATACCCTGCCTCCGCCAGCAGCCGCTTCGCTTCCGCCCGGTCCTGCTCCTTGGGCTGCCGGTAGCCCGGCAGCTTCAGCAACTCTTCCTGGGGGATGGCCCACCCGCTGCGGGCGCCGTTGATACCGGGTGGGCTGACGGTGCCAACGCCGAAGGTGATGGTGTCGATCATCGCCTGCCGGTCGAGGGCTAGATGCATCGCCCTGCGGACCCTCGGGTCGTTAAAGGGAGGTCGGTCGACGCGAAGGTACAGCTCATCGGACATCTGTTGGGGGAAGGTATGGTGCACGACGTCGGGCATAACCGCTTGCAGAGAGTCGAACTGGATCTTGTCTGAGAACTTGACGACATCGTTTTGCCGGGCGCGGAAGGCCGCCAGGGAGGCCGCAGCGTCAACTCCGTACACCAGCTTGATCCGGTCCAGAAACGGCCTGTCCGGCTGCCAATAATCGGGATTGCGGACTAAGGTAGCCCCCGATTGAGGGTCCCAGCTCTCCAGCTTGAAGGGCCCAGTCCCGATGGCAGTCTTGTCGAAGCTTTTCCCCTGCTCGATCACCTGGCGGGCGAAGATGGAAGGTTCGGAGCCGCCGCCCTCACCGGCGAGGTCTCGAAGGAAGTTGGGGGCCGGCCCTTTCGTCGTGATACGAAGGGTGTACCCGTCCACCGCTTCTATCATGTCGGCCGAGGCAAGGCTGGCGGCCAGGGCAAATCGGTTGGCGGGATCCCGGAGGTACTCATAAGACCACGCCACATCGCCCGCGCTCAGCTCTTTGCCGTCGTGCCACTTCACCCCGCGCCGGAGGTGGAAGAGGTAGGTCCGGTCATCCGTCTTCGCCCAACGTTCGGCCAACCAGGGGATCACCCGGTAGTGGTTTCGGTAGTCCTCCCCCGGCTTGAAATCCAGGGACACCAGGGTTTGGTACATCGGCCCGACGGTGATGTTGGTCCCCAACCCTGCGCCCGCCGCCCACAACAGCAGCGTCTGTGCGGGCTGCCGGGTCGTCAGCAGCAACGTGCCTCCCTGCTGTGGCGTTACTTCAGTCACGCCGGTGGCGGGCACCGGCGGCGCGGCGGAACTGCAGCCGGCGACGGTCACGGCCAGTAACCCGATGATGCAGACGTTTTCGAGTCTCATCCTTCCCTCCGGGCGCCCCGATAGTCCAAAGTGTAACGGCCAAAGTCCGACGAGTTCCCTGCCGGAGGTCCATCGGTTGCCTGCCGCTATCGCGGCTCTTACGCCGGCGTGACCCCCAGCGCATCACATGGTAGCGTCCCAGGCGTCCTGGGTCGAGGAGGGCCTGTCGCTGGTGGGAGCGCCTGGCATCCAGCACGATGGTATGAAACAATTCGAATGTACAAGAACAGCGGCGGGAGGGTCCCGGTGAGCGATGAGGTCTTGAAGTCGAACGAGTCCTTCTACCGGGCCTTCAATGACAAAGACTTTGCGGCCATGGCCGGCGTCTGGTCCTCTTCACAAGACATTTCTTGCATTCACCCGGGTTGGAACGTGTTAGAAGGCCGGGATTCGGTGCTAGAGAGCTGGCGCACTATCCTGTCCAATCCCTCTCAGCCTCGCATCGTGTTTGGCGGCGCCACGGTGAACGTGCTTGGCATGGTTGCTGTGGTTGTCTGCAGGGAACTGGTGGCCGGCTCACCCCTCGCAGCCACCAACGTATTCGTCAGCGAGGGGGGAGTGTGGAAGCTCGTCCACCATCAGTCAGGGCCCGTGTATGCTTCGCAGTCGACGTAGCGGGGCCCCTGCAGTACGGAGGGGGTCTGGATTGCCGCTCTATGAGGACCTAGAAGCACGGCCGGAAAGCCGGTGACACTGGGGCTGCGCCCCAGACCCCAGGTTCACGCAGCGGTCGTTTGCCCCGCCTCCCTCGACTGAGTGCGGCTTTCCGCCTGCACTCCTAGACGAACTGTCTTTCAGGTCGGGATGAGGGCTTGCTTGACCGAACAACCGCGCGGGACTACGATGCTGCCGACTGAAATCGCCGTGCGCGGAGCGCACTAACAGAGGGAGAGAAGATGGCCAAGATTGTTGCGGGATTCAGCTCATCACATACGCCCATGATGTCGCTGCCGGGAGAGAATTGGGGCGACCGGGGCGATGAAGATCAAAACCGGAAAGACCTGATACGGCCGAGGGACGGGGAGCACGTGGACTACCAGGGGCTGCTGGCCAGCGCCGATGCAGCCATCACCAAGCAGCTGAACAAAGAGACGTACGTGCGGAAATTCGAGAATATCCAGAAGGGGCTGAACGAGCTGCAGAAGACCTTTGAGCAGGTGAACCCGGATGTTGTCGTCATGTTCGGCGACGACCAGAACGAGATGCTCTACTTCGACAACTACCCGTCCATCAGCGTGTATTGGGGCGACATCCTGCCGCACTACCCGCGGTTGACCACCCGGCCGGACATGGCGGGCACCTCGGCTATCGCGGCGGCGGTCTACGGCTACGAGCAGATCGACTACCCGGTGGAGACGAAGCTGGGGCTGCAGGTCATCGAGTCGCTGATGGACCAGGACTTCGACCTAGGGCACAGCAGGTACCTGAAAGAGGAATACGGAGGCACCATCGGGCCGTCGACCTGGTACCTGCAGAACGAGTACAAGACGAAACCGCACCGGCAGGGGATGCCCCACGCCTGGTCCTTCCCGGTGTGTCGCTGGTTCGCCGGGAAACGGCCGCCCGCCGTGCCGATCTTCATGAACACGTGCTACCCGCCGAACTGGATCAGCCCGCGAAGGGCCTACGCGCTGGGCCGCGGGGTGCGGCGGGCCATCGAGGAGTGGGACAGCGACGCCAGGGTAGCCATCGTGACCTCGGGTGGGCTGAGCCACTTCGTGGTGGACGAGGAGATCGACCGGATGGCGCTGAAGGGGTTGGAGGAGGCGAACGGGGAGATCCTGACCTCGCTGCCGCGATATAAGCTTCAGTC
>CAZPYZ010000141.1:0-8849 GCA_964590215.1 uncultured Dehalococcoidia bacterium
CCATGAGGTCCAGGATGTCGCCAGGAATGAGGCGCAGCATCAGGAAGGTCAGCACGCTGACCAGCAGAAAGGTGGGAACCGCCAGGGCGAGGCGGCGAAGGATGTAAGCGTTCATCGTCCCAGGTACGAGGTACGAGGTACGAGGCACGAAGAACGAGGTACGAGGTACGAGGGATGAGGATAAGACCGTTCCGGGGAAGGCTTCTCGTTACTCGCCACTCGTTCCTCGTTCCTATTTGTTCAGCCACACCTGTTCGAAGAGTGGGGTGTACATCTTGTTGGTGCCGCGCCAGCCCAGGTTACGGACGCGGGGCCCGGCGATGACGCCGTTGCCCCAGGTGGGCCCGTAGACCTCGTACATCTGGGATGCCAGGTAGATCTGGATCTCCCGCGCCAGTTCTTTGTGTTTCCTGGCGTCGAGGGTGCGCCATAGCTCCTCAATCATCCCGTCCAGCTTTGCATCCTTGACGTGGCTGAGATAGTTCGGCCCGGGGGACTTGCTCCAGCGGACGTCCAACCAGTCATCAGTGGAACCGCTCTGGGTCCAGGTCATGGCAATGTCCGGGTAATCCCCGGTGCCGGTGCGACCCGCCGCGACGCGCAGAAACGCCCCGTACTCTTTCAGGTCCACCTGGGCGTCAAAGCCGCCGCCTCGAAGCATGGTGACCACGGCCTCAGCCACCTCCTGCCAGGGCGACTCGTAGCCGGGAGTCCAGAAGACGGTTGTCTTCAGGCCGTTAGGATAGCCCGCCTCTGCCAGGAGCCGCTTGGCCTCCTCGGGTCGGTATTCGAGATTCCTTCGCACCTCCGGCGGAAATTCATCCAGCTTCAGCGCGTCGGGATTCGTCGGCCAAAAGACATACGTGGGAGCACCGTCGCCGTGAAGGGCGGTCTTGATGATGGCGTCCCGGTTGAGCGACATCGAGACGGCTCGCCGCACGCGCACGTCGTTCCAGGGCGCCTTGTCCAGCCGGAAGATCATACCAATGTGAAACTCGTCAAGGCAGGACTTGACGAACATCTCCGGGTTGGACTTTCGAAGGTCTGCCACAACACCTGGGCTGGCCGCCGGATAGATGTCCAACTGGCCGGCGCGCAACGCGGCCAGCCGGGTGCTTGTGTCCGGCATGATGAGCGCCTCGATGCGGTCCACATAGGGGAGACCGGCCTTGAAGTAGTCGGGGTTCTTCTCGAAGGCAACCTTGACCCCCGGCTGGAACTCTTTGAACATGAAGGGCCCGGTGCCAATCCACGACTTCTCCGGTTGCTCCAGCCACTCAGGGTTAGACGCTTCCCTGGCCGTGATCCATCCCTGCCGGTGGCCGTCGGTGAACCCGGTGAAGAAGTCGAAAGGACTCTTGAGATGGATCCGCACCGTGTACTTATCCGTTGCCTCCGCCCGATCGTAGAAGAGCTGGGTCACGTACCGCTGGCCTGCGGGGCCTTTCTTGTGCCGTTCTTCCAGCGTGAACACCACGTCGTCCGCAACCAGCTCCCGCCCATTGACCGGGCTCTTGTTGTGCCACTTGACGCCCTGGCGCAGCTTGACCTCGAAGGTCTTGTCGTCCAGATAACGCCAGCTTTCCGCCAGCTCGGGTTGCACGGTCACGCTGCAGTCGCTCCCGGTGTTCGTTGCCGGCCCGTAGAGCGGATTGAAGACCATCTCCGCTGTCATACGAGTCGGGTCGAAGGCCCGGGTGCGGCCCCAGGGATCCCAGCCGGGCGGATCGCTCCTGACGACGTACGTGGCGGCGCCGCCGTACTTGGGGGTTTCCGGCGCCGTGCCGGATGGCCCCGCAGCGGGCGCGCTGCACCCGAAGAGCAACGCAGCCAAGCACAACAGCACGAATGGAGCCCGGGCACTCCTGCCCGTGCGCACCGGCGAGAGCGCCGGTGCTCCCACGATCCTCTGGTTCGCCTTCGCCACGTCTTGGTGCATCCCGACCTCTCGTCTCACTTCGCTAGCCACACCTGCTCAAAGAGCGGGGTGTACATCTTGTTGGTGCCGCGCCAGCCCAGGTTCTGCACCCGCGGGACGGCGATCACGCCGTTCCCCCAGACGGGGCTCATGACGTAGTACGCCTGGTCCGCGACATAGGTCTGGAGCTGATGGGCCAGCCGCTTATGCCGCTCCGGGTCCCGGACGCCCCACATCTCCTCCACCATTGCGTCGAGCTTTGGGTCGGGCGCCTGGTTCAGGCTGTTGGGCGGCTGGCGCTTGCTCCAGTAGTATTCCGATCCCATGAAGTCCATGGAATAGCTGTTGTGCCACGAGAGGGCGATCTCGTCGAAGCTGCGTTCATTCAAGTTCCGCAGGTAGGAGGCGTACTCCTTCAACTCCAGTTGCGCGTCGATGCCCGCTTCTCGCAGCATCGTGACGAAGGATTCGGCCACCTCCTGCCAGGGAGACTCGAACTGAGGCGTCCAGTGGACTCGGGCCTTGATGCCCGCTGGGTGGCCTGCCTCGGCCAGGAGTCTCTTGGCTTCATTGGGCCGGTGCTCCATGTACCGGCGCACCTCCGGGGGGAACTCCTGGAGCTTCAGGGCCTCAGAGTCCAATGGCCAAAGCTGGTACATCGCCATGCCGTCGCCCCGCAGCGCGGTTTTGACGATGACGTCCCGGTTCAGCGCCATGGAAACCGCCCGGCGGACCCGGACATCGTTGTAAGGCGCACGGTCGAGACGGTAATGCAGGCCAAGCGCGAACTGGTCCGGGCACGACTTCACGAACATCTCGGGGTTGGTCCGCTTGATCTCCTGGACCACCCCGGGCGCGGCGGCGGGGTAGATGTCCAGTTGCCTCGAGCGCAGGGCTGCCAGGCGCGTCGCAGTGTCCGGAATGATGAGGGCCTCGATACGGTCCAGGTAGGGCTTGTCCGCTTTGAAGTAGGCTGGATTCTTGTCGAACACCAGTTTGACCCCGGACTGGAACTCCTGGAACACGAAGGGACCCGTGCCGATCCAGGACTTCTCGGGCTGCTCCAGCCATTCGCTTCCGTTGGGTCCGGCTGCCTCCCTTGGCTGCACCCAGCCGAGGCGATGTCCGTCGGCGAATTCAGTGATGAAATTGAAGGGCTTCTTCAGGTGCACTCGCACGGTGTACTTGTCCACCGCTTCGGCGCGGTCATAGAAGACCTGGCCCACATAGCCCTGGCCCGCCAGGCCCTTCTTGTAGCGTTCCTCCAGGGTGTACACCACATCCTCCGCCACCGTCTCCCGTCCGTTGACCGGTGGTTTATTGTGGAACTTGACTCCCTGGCGCAGCTTGAACTCCAGGGTGGTATCGTCCACGAACCTCCAGCTCTCGGCGAGGTCAGGCTGGATGGTGAGCTCGCACTCGTGTCCCACGTTGGCCGCGGGCACGTACAACGGGTTGAAGACCATTTCCATCGTCATGCGCACCGGATCGTGGGTGCGAGTGCGGCCCCAGGGATCCCAACCGGTGGGATCGGCCCGGATCACGTAGCTGGCCGCACCTCCGTACTTGGGCGTGTCCGCGCCTGCACGGTCCGGTGGGGCCCCGGGAGACACGCTGCAGGCCACCAGCAACGCCACCATGGGGAAGAGAAGCCATCGGTTCATGTTGAGCCTCCTTGCCCTCACCCTAACCCTCTCCCTGAGGGAGAGGGGATCATTTGCTGATCCGGACCTGCTCCACCAGGTTGGTTTGGATCGTGTCTGTGCCACTCCGCCTGAGGGAGAGGTGGATCATTTGCTGATCCAGACCTGGTCCACCAGGTTGGTGTAGATCTTGTCGGTGCCACGCCAGCCCAGGTTCTTCACCCACCTCTGAGCCATGACCCCGTTGCCCCAACTGGGGGAGCGGACACTGTACGCCTTCTGGGCCAGGTACACCTGCATCTCTTTGGCCAGGGCCTTGTGCTTTTCCGGCTCCGTCGCCCCCCACAGCTCCTCAATCATCGCCTCCAGCTTAGGGTCGCCCCCGGCCTTCTTCATGTTCCATGAATCGGTGCGGTTGATCTTGCCGTGCAGCTCCGCTCCCACGTGATCGATGGAGTAGAGGTTGCTGTACGAAAGGGCCATCCCCTCATACTCCCCCGTCCCGGAACCCGACGATGCGACGCGCAGGAAGGCGCCATATTCCGTCAGCTTGAGCTCGGTGTCGATACCCGCCTCCTTGAACATGGTGACCATGGCCTCCGCGATCTCGTTCCAGGGAGACCCATAGAACTGGGTCCAGACCATGCTGGTCTTGATGCCCTGGGGATAGCCCGCCTCGGCCAGCAGCTTCTTTGCTTCGTCGGGCCGGTATTCCAGGAGCCGCCGCACATTGGGCGGGTACGCCTCCAGCTTCAGCACCTCTGGGTCCAGCGGGTAGAGGTGGTACACCGGCGCGCCCTGGCCCAGGAGCACGTTCTTGACGATGACCTCACGGTTGATGGCCATGGACACGGCCTGGCGCACCCGCTCGTCGTTGAAGGGAGGCTTGTCCAACCGGAATTTGAGCTGCGCCTGGAAGTTTGACAGGCAGGACTTGATGAACATCTCCGGGTTGGCCCGCTTGATGTCTTCCATGGAGCTCGGGCCTACCTTGGGGTACACGTCCAATAACCCCGACCGCAAGGCCGCGAGCTTGGTGGCCTCGTCCGGCATCACCAGCAATTCCACACGATCGAGGTAAGGCTTGCCAGCCTTGAAGTAGTCCTGGTTCTTCTTGAAGGCGACTTTCACGCCGGACTGGTATTGGTCGAAAAGGAAGGGCCCGGTGCCGATCCAGGAGAGATCCGGCTTCTCCAGCCACTCCTTCCCATCCGGGCCCGCGGTCTCCGGCGGCACCACCCAGCCGCCACCCCCAATGAAAAAGGCGTCGATGAAGTTAAAGGGCTGCTTCAAAACGAAGCGGACCGTCGTGGCATCCACCTCCACTGCCCGGTCGAAGACCGCCGCGGTGGGGAAAGTGGTTCCCGCAGGGCCCTTCTTCACCCGCTCTTCCATGGTGTAGACCACGTCCGAGGCCTTCAGGGCACGGCCATTCAGCGGCGCTTTGTTGGGCCAGTGGATCCCCTCCCGCAACTTGAACTCGATGCCCCGGTCGCCGGCCAGCTGCCAGCTCTCGGCCAGCTCGCCCTCCCAGACGATGGCACAGCTCTCGCCGGTGTTTGCTGCCGGCGCCAGCAAGGGAGAGAACGTCATCTCGATGGCCATCCGCACCGGGTCGTTGCCACGCTGGTTCCCCCAGGGGTCCCACCCGGTGGGGTCGCTGCGAATGGCCATGCTGAGCGTCCCGCCGGACCGCGGCGGGCCGTCGTCCGGGGCACCCGAACGGGAGGCCGCGGGGCCGCAGGCGAGGGTGAGCAGGATGAGGAGCGCTAGGACCGGGAGGCTGCCGCGAGACACCACCCAACCTGCGTGGGTCCCACCCAGCCCGCCCATGTTGGACACGTGTTCGCTCACCCCTCCACCACCCCGCAGTGCGTCGCCTGCGCCGCGCCGGGGGCTCACAGTCCGTAGAACCTGCGAGGGTTGTCGACGAGGATCTTGTCCATAACCTGGGGTGACACATCCTCCCGCGCCCTCAGCAACTTCACTAGCTCCGGTTCTGCCGAGGGATCCGTATGGCCATAGTCGGAGCCCGTGATCAGGTTGTCCTCCCCAACGTAGCGGAGGATGTACTCCAGGTCCTCGTCGGCCTCACAGGCCACGTAGAGCCGGTAGTCCTGGAAGAGCTGGGGCATCCAGTTGGAGCCTAGGCCCTTCTTCCAGCGGCGGTTGAACCAGTGACCCATGAAGGGGACCCAGGAGGAGTTGGCCTCGATGAATCCGATCCGAAGGTCCGGGAACCGTTCAGGGATCTTGTTGGCCACCAGGTCATGGAAGGCCATGATGGGGAGCATGCGCACCTGGGGTAGGACGAAGCTGATGCGGCTGTCGAAAATCTCGGTGAAGGTGGGGCAGCCAGGGCCGGTGTGGATACAGACCGGCATGTCGAGGCGCTGGGCCTCTTCGTAAACCGGGAAGAAGTAGGGCTCGGCCAGAGACTTGTCTTTTTCGATGCCGCGGAACATCACGCCGACGGCGCCGTGCTCCTTGCCCCAACGCAGCTCATTAATGCTCTCCTCGATGGTCTGCAGCGGCGGCGCCACCACCCAGCGCAGGCGCCCGTTGCACTTGGACCACGCATCAGCCTGGAAGCGGTTGTAGGAGCGGCAGAGGGCAACCTCCAGCGCCGCGTCGTTGGTCAGGAAGGCGATGAAGATGGTGGGATAGACGACCTGGACCTCGACGCCCCCCCGGTCGGCGTCCTCGAGCCGAGACTCAAGGTCGGTCATCTCGCGGACACGCCAGTTACGGTGCTCCCGTTCCGCCTGGTCGATGGGCGGCGTCGCGAGGGCCTGGCCGCCCTTGCCGGGAGGCTTGGGCACAAAATGGCCGTCGATGACCCAGTAGTTTCGAGGGGCCGCCGCTCCCGGGTCCCGGTACTGGACGAGCCGCGGCCTGCGCTCGATCAAGTCCCTATCGAAGAACTCCCAGATCGCGTCCGACTCGATGACGTGGGTATCGGCGTCAATGATCCCGGGCATGTTAGATACCTCCCTTGTAGCTGTGAGCTCTCAGCGGGTAGCTCTTAGGCCTCCCGCTAACAGCTAACGGCTAACAGCTAACAGCTAACAGTTAACAGCTAACAGCTAAGAGCTAACGGCTAACAGCTAACAGCTAACAGCTAATATACCTCCATGAACCTCAGCACGTCTTTCCGGTACCTGGCGCCCGCCGCCCGGTTGCATGTGGGGCCGGGCGCCCTGGACCAATTGCCTGCGGAGGTACGGCGCGTCGGAGCGAGACGAGCCTTCATCGTCGCCAGCCGCACGGTGTCACGGGAGACAGGGCTGGTGCGCCGGGTGCGCGACGTGCTGGGGGAGCTGTACGCCGGATCCTTCGAGGAGGCGGTGCGCGAGTCGCCGCTGCGCTCGGTGATGGCCGGTGTGCGGGAGGTCCAGGCGGCCGGCCCTGACCTCATCGTCGCGGTGGGCGGCGGTAGCGCCATCGTCACCGCCAGGGCCATCACCATCATCGCGGGCGAAGGCAAGACGGTGCACCAGATGTACACCAGGCACTTCCCGGACAAACCGCCCATCGTGTACCGGGCCAACGCTCCCAAACTCCCCAACATCCTGGTGCCCACCACGCCCACCACTGGAGCCGACCGGGGAGGCGCGGCCGTGTACGACGAAGCGCCCCCTCATCGCAAGGAGCTCTACGACCCCAAGACCCGTCCCCTGGCTATCCTGGTGGATCCCGAGGCGCTCTTGACCGCGCCGGCGGCCCTCTACCTGGACACCTCCCTCACCACCTTCTGTGGCATCGTGGATGCGTTGCAATACACCGGCCACCCGGCGCTGGCCTTCGCGGACTACCGGCAGGGCCTTCAGATGTGTTTGGAGTACTTGCCGAGGTTGGTGGCTGATCCCTCGGGCGCGGAAGTGCGCATTCAGCTCTGCATGGCTGGCGTCCTGGCGAACCGTGCTTCTCAGTCCACCTATAACCTGGCCGGGATGGCCCGCACCACCAGTCTCGACCGGACGATCCGGTACCGTTACCCCCACGTCGGCCAGGGCGCCGCCAATGCGGTGCTGCTCGCGACCAGTCTGCGGATGAACGCTGGCATTTTGTCGGAGGGCCAGACTCAACTGGCCTCCATGCTAGGGGCCACCGACGCCCCGGGTTGCCTGGAAGCGTTCCTGCGGCGGGTCGGTGTGGCGGTGCGGTTGCAGGATCTTGGCATTCCCAGGGCGGACTTCCGCCTGCTGGCGGAAATCGAAGCCGGGTCCCCCGCCTTCGGGCAAGGGGCTAACCGAGTCTCAGACGTCGAGGAGCTGGTCTGGCTGCTGGAAAGCGCCTGGTAGCGCGGCCCCTGGTTCCAGCTTTCACGCATCCCCCTTCCTGCGTCCCTTCGCTCCCCCCGCATGACCGGGTGGTGCGTGATGCGTGATGCGTGGGCCCTTCGACGGGGCTCAGGGCAAGCCTTGGACGTGGACCCCGACTAGAGACCCGAGACCCGAGACGAGAGACCCGAGACGAGAGACCCGAGACGAGAGACCCGCCCTTGGACCCTTCGGCAGGCTCAGGGCAAGCCTTGGACCTTGGACAGGGAAGTAAGGAAATAAGGAAGTGAGGAACTCAGGAAGCCGAAGCCCGCAGCCCGCGCAAGCTGGCCAGCGCGTCGGGAGCCGCGGGGTCCAGGACGGCCAGGCCCGCGACTCCGGCCGCGTGGATCAACTCGCCGTCGCTGGACACCGTGACCAGGCGATGCGGTGACACAAGGGGAGCGATGGCCAAAGCGGTCGCCAGGTGGATCGCGTCTCCAGACCGCAGGTTGTGCATCTCTGCCATCCTGACCGCCGCGGCGACAGTGCCGTCCCCAAGGCGCCACGTGTTGAAGGAACCAGTCACAGTCGCGCGAAAGGCTGCCAGCGACGCCCCAGCGGTGCGCTCCGTGAGCCGGCCCGCGCGGACCTGGCGGCGGATGGCGGAGGTGACCTCGACCATCGACAGGAGCGAGGTATGGAAGCGGTCGCCCGCGGGGGGAACCGTAAGCAGTTCGGAGAGCACCTCGCTGCCTGCTTCAGGGAGGTAGTGCTTAACCAGAGCGGACGCCTCCACGTAGAAGGCGGGCATCTACAAGCGGTTCTTGATGATCTCCTCGGAAAGCGACACGTCGCCCAACTCAGCTTTCAGGGCGGCGCGCAGCTCCTCCAGGGACATACCCGGCTCCCCGTAGTGGGCGAGCGCCAGCCGGACAACCTCCTTGGTCTGCTTGAGCATCGACCGGTAGGGCTCCTGGTCCAAGGGATCGTCGGTAGCTTTGACCCTTCGCTTCTTCGTCGCCA
>CAZPYZ010000142.1:0-8849 GCA_964590215.1 uncultured Dehalococcoidia bacterium
CTCTGCCGGCTGGCGCAGCTCGCGCGGGCCACGGGCATCCACCTGGTGGTCGCGACGCAACGGCCGTCGGTGGACGTGGTAACCGGTTTGATCAAAGCCAACTTCCCCACCCGCATCAGCTTCGCGGTGACGTCCCACATAGACTCCCGGACCATCCTGGACGCGTCCGGGGCCGAGAAGCTACTGGGGCGGGGCGACATGCTCTACATGGCGACGGATGCGGCCAAGCCAAGGCGGGTGCAGGGCACCTACGTATCGGACGCGGAGGTCGAGCGGCTGGTGGCCTTCTGGGGCGACGACCGCTTCCGGCTGCTGCGGCCGGCTCAGTACGCTCAGGAGATGGAGAAGCTCTGGGCCTCCGGGGGTGGTTCTGGGGAGGAAGGTGCGTCGGACCCACTGCTGGAGCGGGCCCGAGAGCTTGCCGAGACGTCGGACAGACTCTCCACCTCGTTCCTGCAGCGCCGACTGCGTATCGGCTACCCCCGAGCCGCTCGGCTGATGGAAGCGCTGCGTGAGGAGGGGTATGGGGAGGTGGAGGAGGAGTTTTGAATTAGACTACCCCTCCGGCGATGGTCTCTGGCCGGGCGAACTTCCACGCGGTGGGCGGCGGGGGTGTATGTGTGCTTGCATGCCTTTGAGCTACACTATGCTCCAAACCCAAGCCCACGGCGTCACTCCAACCCTTGGTGACGGGGCCGTCCGCGGGGGATAGACACGGTGTGCAATGATGGCGGGGCGCGAGACCTGTGCGCCGTGCTAAGCGGTAGGACGGGTTCATCGTTTCGCACGCTGGGGCCGCTAATCTACGTCGTGCTTTCATTGGCGTGCGGACCGCCGGTCCAACCCGCCGCACTAACGCCGACCGGCACCGTCGAGACTGGAGCCGTAACCGCACCCATCACCGTTGGTGACATCACCTACGTGCCACTCGGGTTCCGCTCCAATTAGCGTACTGTTGCGCGTGCCGCCCAACCTCCCCAACTGACCGCCATGTACAATGGAGGACGTCCAATCTCCACCCAATGGGAGGCTCACGTTGCCCCGTATCGTGCTGGGCGCGGGCTTGGTGGCGCTGCTAGTCGTTGCCTGCGCTCCTCAAGCTGCGCCGTCCCCCATCGCGACCCCGAGCCGGCCGGCTCAAACAAACCCCACCCCTGCAGGAGGCGCCGTGCAAAAGCAATGGGCCACCGCCCCGGCCATGGCCATCGATCCTAACAAACAGTACTCCGCCATATTCGACGTGGAGGGGAGGGGCAAGTTCACCATCCAGTTGTACGCCAAAGAGGTCCCAAACACGGTGAATAACTTCGTGTTTCTGGCCAGGCAGGGGTATTACGACGGGACGACATTTCACAGGGTCCTCCAGGGGTTCATGGCGCAGGGGGGTGACCCGACGGGCACCGGCACCGGAGGACCGGGGTATCGTTTTGCCGATGAGTTTCACCCCCAATTGCGGCACTCAGAACCAGGCATCCTCTCAATGGCCAACGCTGGACCGAACACCAACGGAAGCCAGTTCTTCATCACTTTTGTGCCGACGCCGCACTTGGACAACAGGCACTCCGTCTTCGGGAAAGTGACCGAGGGCATGGACGTGGTGCAGAAGATCAAGCTGCGGGACCCGCAGGCAGCGCGAGAAACCGGGGACAAGATCACCAAGGTGACCATCGAGGAGCGGTGATCAGGGCATTTCCCTTCTGAAACGCAGCGGCAAAGGCATCTGCTGAACGGGGAGCCACGGCCTTCCAAGGCTGAGTGAGTCCTCGACATGAGGTATGGCCCGGACTTTCTCCTCGTCCACCTGCTTTCCCTCATTCGTTGTCACGGCGGGTTAGCGCTCGATGCCGGTTCTGGGCGTGGCCGGAACGGGAAGTACCTCGCGGCTCAGGGGTACCGCGTTGTCGCCCTGGACCGCTTCAGACCCGGCTCGGTAGCGGGCGATGTCCGGGCGCTGCCCCACCCCTCAGAGATTTTTGACCTGGTCCTGTGCGACAGCGTGCTGGACACGTGGTCGGGCCAGCATGAGCTTGGCGTCGCGGAGCTAAAACGGGTTCTCAAGCCACGCGGTCACCTGTTCCTAGTCGTGGCTGCAGCCGAGGGATCCGACCCGGCCATCGCCTTCACACGGGAGATGGTATTGAGGTGGGTGGCGGACCTGCGCCTGCTGGAGCTGCTCTACGTTCGGGTGGATCATCCTCCTATGACCGGGGTGAGAGCCCAGTGGGCGCTGATCGCGCGGCGGCCCTGAGCGCTGGGCCAGCCCTCCTCGTTCTCGTCGCGTTCAGCCTCTACGTCTTCCGCCTTGATTCGCCCGCTATCCCCATCTTCGACGAAGGGCTGTTCTATATCCCGGCCGCAAAGGCGTACCTCGCCGGCCTTCCCGATCCGAACTTCGAGCACCCGCCGCTGAGCAAGCTCAGCATCGCCGCTGGGGTCGCTATGCTCGGCGATGGGCCGTGGGGCTGGCGGTTTCCCTCGGCCTTTGCGGGGACCCTCGGGGTCGTGTTGACGTACCGCCTGGGCCGGCGGCTATGGGCGTCTCCCTCGGCAGGACTGTTCGCTGCTGCGCTGCTGGCGGTGGACTTTCTCTGGTTCGAGGTCTCACGCCTGGCGCTGCTGGATGTCTTCCAGGGGGCGCTTCTGCTCCTTTCGTTGAACTTTGCGGTGTCAGGGAAGACCGTGGCGGGCGGCCTCTCCCTCGGCTTGGCCGCCGCGGCCAAATGGTCTGCTCTCTGGGCCGGGGCCGGCGTGGCTTGGGCTTTGATGGCCTCCCATCCCCAGACAAACCTGAAAGGGCCAAATGGAGACGGACCGTCAGTCCCTTGGCGGCAGCACGCACTCCTGGTTGGTCTGCTGATCCTCTTTGCCGTGGGCGGCTACTGCGTCCCCTGGCTCTACAACGTGGTCGTCCTGGGGGAAGGGCTCCCCGAGCTGCTCAACCGCCACCTGCGGATGCTCTCCTACGGGGCTCAGGTGGGGGCCGAGGGCGCCTCGACCCTGGAGATCTTGTTGACCCCTGGATGGTGGCTTTTGAATGGCCCGCTGGTCGTCACCGCGCGCGAGGACCCCAGCGTGTGGATGGTGGTCATGAGCAATCCCTTCGTGTTCTGGGGCGGGCTCGTGGCGGCCGCAGTGCTGCTCCGGAATCCTCCGGCGCGCTGGCTTGTCGTGGCAGTGCTCGCGCTCTACCTCCCCTGGTTCTTGGTCCCACGCCTAAAGTATTTCTATTACCTCACCCCCGCGTTGCCCTTGCTGGCCGTCGCGGTCCCGGGCGGTTGGCTGCTGAACGTCCCGCGCGTCTGGCGAGCTGTCTATCTCACAGCGGCGATAGCGGCCTTTGTGGGCGCATATCCGATGCTAACAGGCGCATGGATTCGGTAGGCCCCTATAATGGGGCCAGCCTTCCGGGCGGGAGCCAGCCATGAACGCTCTACAGCAGGCGGGAACCCTGGGCCAGGGCATCTGGCATGACAACATCCGGCGCGGGCTCATTACGTCTGGTGAGTTGCAACACCTCATCAGTTTGGGCCTGACCGGGCTTACCTCCAACCCGACCATCTTCGAGAAGGCCGTCGCCGGCAGCACTGACTACGACGCGCTGCTCGTCGCCCAAGCCAGCGATGGCCGGAGTCCCCTTGAGACCTATGAGGCCCTGGCCGTGGCCGACATCCAGGCTGCTTGCGACCTGCTCCGGCCCGTTTACGAGCGGACTCTGGGTGGCGACGGGTTCGCCTCCATTGAGGTAAGCGCGGCCTCACCGAGGGACACCACCGCCATGGTGGAGGAAGCTCACCGCCTCTGGGGCGCGGTTAAGAGGCCGAACGCCATGATCAAGATGCCGGCCACTCCTGCGGGCATCCTCGGGGTCCGGCAGCTCATTTCAGAGGGCATCAATGTCAACGTTACCCTCATTTTCAGCCTTTCCGTCCACAAGGAGGTCATGGAGGCCTTCCTGGCCGGCTTGGAGGATCTGTGCCAAACGGGTCGCGATCCAAGCAAGGTGGCCTCCGTCGCCTCCTTCTTCTTGAGCCGGGTGGACACGGCCGTGGACGCTCAGTTGGACCCTGCTCTGAGGCAGGCTCAGGGTAAAGCGGGCTTAGGGAATGGCTCGACGGCTTCGAAAGGAGAGGTTAGACCCTTGCTGGGCAGGGCTGCCGTGGCCAAGGGCAAACTCGCCTACCAGAACTTCAAAGAAACCATTCTGCAATCGTCACGTTTCGCCGCGCTGGCCGAAAGGGGCGCCCGAGCGCAACGGCCACTCTGGGCGAGCACCGGAACCAAGAATCCGGCCTATAGCGATCTCCACTATGTAGAGCCGCTGATCGGCCCTCATACCGTCAACACCATGCCTCCAGACACTATCCACGCTTTCCTGGACCACGGACGCGTGGCCGAGACCATCGAAGAGGGGGTGGACGAAGCCAGGGAGGTGCTCCGCCAGGTCTCCGCCGCGGGGATCGATTTGGGCCAGGTGACGGATAAACTGCTGGCGGAGGGAATCAAGGCCTTTGCCGATTCCTTCGACAAGCTGCTCGAGAACATCCGAGAGAAGCAGGAGCGGCTGGGTGCCATGTCCCCCCGACCTTCGAGAACGCTTCGTGACCCCTTCGAGGATCGTAGGGCTGCGCCTCAAAACGGTGGCTCAAGCCACGCGCCCCCGATGGCCGCCTCAAGTAGCTCTTTACAGGGCGCTCGTGGCAGAGCGTCTCTTGCGCATCACGAGGCCGATGTAGAGGCCGCGCTGGAGCGGCTGGATGAGAAATCGGCGAACAAACGGATCTGGCAGAAAGATCACGCCCTCTGGGGCCCCGATCCTACCGAGATCGTGGATCGCCTGGGCTGGCTCACGGTCACGGACCAGATGGACGATCAGGTGCCCGCTCTGGAGGCCTTCGCGCGGCAAGTCCGCGACGACGGGTACGTGGACGTGGGGCTGCTGGGTATGGGCGGCAGCAGCCTTGGCCCAGAAGTGCTTCGCCAGACCTTCGGCAGCCGGGAGGGTTATCCGCGTCTCTCGGTGCTCGACTCCACGGTTCCGGCCTGGGTCGCCGCCCTGACCAGACGTATCGATCCGGCTCGCACCCTCTTTCTGGTCTCCTCAAAATCGGGCACCACTGTGGAGCCGTTATGCTTCTACAAGCACTTCCGGCGGCTGGTGGAGGGAGCGGTCGGGCCAAACAAGGCGGGACATCATTTCGTGGCCATCACAGACCCGGGGACTCCCTTGGAGCGGCTTGCTGCCGAGCATGGCTTTCGGAAGACCTTCCTCAATCCGCCGACCATCGGCGGCCGGTACTCGGTGCTCTCCTACTTCGGCCTGGTCCCCGCCGCTCTCATGGGGGTTGACCTTACCAGGCTATTAGAGCGGGCCGGCCAGATGCGGGAGGGCTGCGCGTCCTTCGCAGCCTCGGAGAGCCATCCAGGCGCCTGGCTGGGCGCGGTCGCAGGTTCCTTGGCCCGCCGGGGACGTGACAAGCTGACCCTCATTACCTCTCCTGGTATTCAGTCCTTCGGCCTATGGGCTGAACAGCTGCTTGCGGAGAGCACCGGAAAGAAAGGGAAAGGGATCGTGCCCGTGGCCGGGGAGCCCCTCGGCCCCTCCGCGAGCTACGGCCGCGACCGTCTCTTCGTCTACCTACGGCTGGATGAAGAGCATGTGGGGCAGCCGCCCTCGGCTGCCGGCCCCATTGGCGGGCCTGCTCCACGCTCAATCGATGGGGTGGTGCAGCGCCTAAGAGAGGGCGGGCATCCTGTCGTCGAGCTGCGCCTGCGGGACACGTATGACCTGGCAGCGGAGTTCTTCCGCTGGGAATACGCCACCGCGGTGGCGGGCATGCTCCTTGAGATCAACCCCTTCGATCAGCCCGATGTCCAGGCAGCGAAAGACCAGACGGACCGCCTCTTGCGGGAGTACCTCGGGACCAGGCGCCTACCTGAGGCAAACAGCTTCGGAGAGGTCGGCGCCCTGCTGCACGAGGCTCACCAAGGCGACTACCTGGCTATCATGGCGTACCTGCCGGAGAGTCCCGATCTGGAAGGCGCTGTCACTGAGCTGCGCCGGAGGGTTGTCGGACACCATCGCATCGCGACCACCTTCGGTTACGGGCCCCGATTTCTGCACTCCACCGGCCAGCTCCACAAGGGTGGGCCCTCGAGCGGCCTGTATCTCCAGCTCGTTGCTGAGAGCCCGGAAGACGTCGCGATCCCAGGTGAGCCCTACAGCTTCGGAACCCTTGCCCACGCTCAAGCCCTCGGCGATTTCCAGGCCTTGCGGGAACGCGGCCGGCGGGTGGCGCGGGTGCAACTGGGGCTCGATCACGTCTCCGCACTCCGCGGCCTCGTCGAATCGATCTCTTGAGTCGCGCGGCGGGGTCGGGGAGACCCTCGAGAGCAGGTTCCAAGAAATCTCCGCGCTCTCCCCGTCCTCTGCGGTGAGAAAGGCAGGCAGGGAATGGAGCTAGGTCTGATCGGCTTGGGACGCATGGGTGGCAACATGGCCCAGCGTCTGATCCGCGCCGGACATCGCGTGGTAGCACTTGACTTCAACCCCGAAGCCGTGCGCGCGCTCGAGGCCCAGGGGGCAATCCCCGCCTACACGCGGGAGGAACTGGTTTCCAAGCTGGCTCCGCCCAGGGGCATCTGGCTGATGGTCCCCGCCGGGGATCCCACGGAGCAGACCATTGACGCGCTCATCCCCCTGCTGGGGCTGGGCGACGTGATTATCGACGGAGGCAACGCCAACTATAAAGACAGCATGCGGCGAGCCGCTCGTTTGAAGGTAGACGGCCTGGGATTCATTGATGCGGGCACTAGCGGCGGGATCTGGGGGCTGACGGAAGGCTATAGCCTCATGGTCGGGGCGGACGAGGCCGACTATCGCCGCTTTGAGCCCATCTTCCAGGCCTTGGCCCCATCGCCGGCCCAGGGCTATGGACGGGTGGGCCCGCCGGGCGCCGGACACTTTGTCAAGATGGTCCACAACGGCATCGAGTACGGCCTGATGCAGGCCTATGCCGAGGGGTTTGAGCTGATGGAGGCCAAGGAGGAGCTCGGGCTGGACCTGGCCCAGATCGCGGAGATCTGGCGCTATGGGAGCGTGGTCCGTTCCTGGCTGCTGGACCTCGCCGCGGCCGCGCTGCGGGACGACCCGTCCCTTGAGCGTCTGCAGGCGTACGTCGACGATTCCGGTGAGGGGCGGTGGACGGTGGCCGAAGGCGTGGAGCTGGCGGTGCCAACGCCGGTCATCGCCCTCGCGCTTCAGGCCAGATTCCGGTCACGCCAAGACAGCCCCCTCGGCGCCAGGCTGCTAGCAGCTCTTCGCAATCAGTTCGGGGGCCACGCGGTGAGGCCGGCGGAATAGCGGGTGCCGCGCCTTTCTTTCTTCTACGGCATAGCGATCTACATGTACCATAATGAGCATGAGCCGGTGCCCCACTTTCATGCCAAGCACAGCGGGCAGGAAGCGAAGTTCGAGATTACGCCCCTTACGTTGGTGGCCGGCTTTTGCCGCCTAGGGCACGGCGTATGGTACGAGAGTGGGTTCGGCAACACGAAACGGATCTGCTCGAAAACTGGAGACGGGCCCGGGCGGGTGAGCCGCTTCTGCCGATCCCGCCCATCGAATAGGAGAAAGCATGTATTTGGAAGAGGTGGTTTACGCGAAGGTGACCGGCCCCTACCGGCTCTGGCTTGTGTTCTCGGACGGGACGTCAGGAGAGGCTGACTTGGAGTCCCAATTGCATGGCCCCGTGTTTGAGCCGCTCAAGGACCCGGCCTTCTTCGTCCTCGCCGAGGTAGATCACGAGGCGGGCACCGTGGTCTGGCCGAACGCGGCGGACATCGCTCCCGAGACGCTTTATGACCTCGTCAAGGGCTACTGCGTCCATGAACAACAGAAGAGACCTAAGCGTCGTGCGACTAGCAAATAAAGTCGCCCTCATCGCCGGGGCCGGCGACAACATGGGCCGGTCCATCCCGGTGTTGTTCGCACAGGAAGGTGCTCGTCAGGTGGTGGTGTCGAGAAATCGAGACGCGTTGGCGGAGACGGCGAAGCAGGTCAGAGGTGTTGGTGGAGAGGCGGAAGAGGTGCAGACGGATCTGCTCGATATGTACGCGGTCAAGAAAGTGGTGGACCTGGCCGTGGCCCGCTACGGCGGCATCGACATCGTGGTCAACAACGCGGGTGGCTTCTCAGGCGCCGGACCCGGGGACGACACTGTGGACGCCGAGTTCTTCGCCCGAGCCGTAACCAATCTTCTGAACACTATGGCGAACGTGTGCCAGGCTGCCCTACCGGCGTTGCGGGCCCGGGGCGGCGGCTCCATCGTCAATATCTCCTCGGCGCCCTCCATCCGATTGAACAGCAATGTGGCCTACGGCGCCGGCAAGGAGGGGATGATCGGCTTCAGTCGCGGCCTGGCGCGCCGGCTGCTGCCGGACAATATCCGGGTCAACACCATCTCGCCCGGCCGCATGCGGGCTGGGAGCCCGCCTCCGCCCTTTTCGTCTGGGGGTCTTCGCCTGATTGGGCCTGACGGCCGGCCACGCTGGGGCGCCGGCCTCGATGTCGCCTATGCCGCCCTCTACCTCGCCTCCGATGAGGCCGCCTGGGTGACTGGCGCCGAACTCATCGTCGATGGCGGCGACGCGGTGCTCACTTCCTACCCGGATAGAGGGTAAAGCGGAAGCGGCCACCTGCCATTGCGGGGAGTGGTGGTGGCGGGGCACCTGCGGCGGCAGAGCTTGTCCTGAGCGAAGCCGAAGGAAAGCAATCGGTCATGCCACACCGCGGCGCTACTGAGGATGAAAGGGTGGGAGGGGAGGCCACCAGCCGCGGAGCATCCGAGGGG
>CAZPYZ010000143.1:0-8829 GCA_964590215.1 uncultured Dehalococcoidia bacterium
GCCGGAAAGCCGCACTCACCGGGGGGAAGATGGGCAAAACGTTCCTGGCGTGAAGCCGGGGTCTGGGGCAGAGCCCCAGTGTTACCAGCTTTCCGGCCGGGCTTCTAGACCCCACCCTCCCCGTCGAGATCGCCCAACTCAGCCCGCTCAGCCGCTCCTGGCGCCAGTTCAACCAGGCAATGGGCGACTTCATCGACCACAAAATGCTCGCGGCCGCGTGAAGCCGACCAAGAATTTGACTCGATTGTGCAGATGTTTCCCACCAAGTGGGACTAGCGGGCCCGCTCAACTTCCACAAGGGTGTCGTGGAAGCCACCGCCGCCACCCCAGTCACTTAGGCCGTCGGAGGTCAGGGCGTTGGCCGAGGAACCACCCGGGCTGAGGGTGGCCCACCAGCCGGACGGAAGAGCCACCACCCCCGGCCGGACGCGCTCACTGATCCGAGCCCGCACCACCACCGATCCCCGGTCGTTATACGCCCGGACCATGCCGCCGTCGTCGACGTCCCGCTGGCTGGCGTCTTCGGGGTGGATCTCCAGCAGCGGCTCCTTCTCTGCACGGAGCTGACGGGGCAGGTTGGCGTAGCTGGAGTTGAGGAAGTGAAGCGCCGATTTGGCGGTGATGAGGACCAGGGGATATCGAGCCGAGAGCCCGGAGCCTCCCCCCGGGCTCTCGGGGGCGGGCTGGTACACGGGCAGGGGGTCGAGGCCACGGCGGGACAGCGCCGCCGAGTAGAACTCACATTTGCCCGACGCAGTGCGGAAACCCCCTGCAGCGAAGGGCCTCCAGTCGTCCGGCAGGTTGAGCGGGGCCCAACCCTCTTCCAGGAGCCGCTCGAACGTGATGTCCCGCAGGTAGGGATGCATCCTGCCGAGCGCGGTCCGTGCGATCTCCTCGTCCGACTGCTGGAGGTACGGCTCGTCAAAGCCCATCCTGCGGGCCAGCCGGCGAAAGACTTCGGTGTTGGGCAGCGCCTCCCCCACCGGCGCGATGGCCGGCTGGTTCAGGCTGACGTAGGTATGTCCCCAGGAGGGCAGCAGATCCAGGTGCTCCACCTGTGTGGTGGCGGGGAGCACGTAGTCGGCGTGCCGGGCCGTGTCCGTCAGAAACTGCTCGAGCACCACTGTGAAGAGGTCTTCACGGCGCAGCCCCTGGAAGAGCAGGCCCTGGTTCGGAGCGATGGCCGCGGGGTTGCTGTTGTAGACGATGAGGCTGCGAATGGGAGGACGCAGCTCCGGGTCGGTGAGGGCGCGGGCCAGTTGGACCATGTTCACACCGCGCACGCCCGGGTCCTGCAGCTCCGGCATCTGGACCGCGTTCCAGTCCAGGGACTCGTACATATAGCCCATGGTGTGATGGACCAGACCGCCTCCTCGCCTGCGCCATGCGCCGACCAACGCGGGCAGGCAGCCGATGGTACGGAAGGTCATCGCGCCGTGGGAGTGGTGCTCCATCCCGATGAGCAGGCGGATAGCTGCGGGCTGCGTGGTCGCGTACGCGCGAGCAAGCTCGACCACTTCGCGGGCCGGCAGCCCCGTTAGCTGGGCCACGCGGTCCGGGGGGTACTCGCGGAGCCGGTCGCGCAGCGCATCAAAGCCCTGGGTATAGCGTTCCACATAGTCAGAGTCATACAGGCCCTCGGCCACGATGACCTGCATCATCCCCAGGGCAAGGGCGGCGTCGGTCCCGGGCATGGGCCGTACGTGCCAGTCGGCAGCCTCGGCGGTGCGCGTCTTCAAGGGATCGATGACCACCACCCTGGCCCCGGCAGATCGGGCCTTCCGAACGAAGGGCCACAGATGCAAGTTGGTCACGATGGTGTTGGTGCCCCAGAGGACGATAAAGCGAGCATGCTGCAAGTCCTCGGGGAGCATGCCCGTGGGCGTCCCCTGGGTTGCGACGAGCCCGGCCGTTGCGGTGCTCCCACAGATGGCCCGCTCCAGGCGGGTGGCGCCGAGCCTGGCGAAGAAGCGCCGGTCCAGGCTCGCTCCCTGGACGATCCCCTGAGTACCCATGTAGCTGTAGGGCAGGATGGCGGCGGGCCCGGCGCTCTCGATGATCGCTTTCAATTGAGCCGCGATGCCGTCCAGGGCTTCATCCCAGCTAACTTGCTGGAAGGTCGCTGCCCCCTTAGGGCCCGAGCGCTTCAGCGGATGCAGTAGACGATGGGGGCTATAGACCCGCTCCAGGTAGTGATTAACCTTGGCGCAGAGCCCGCCACGGGTAAACGGATGATGCGGGTCGCCCCGCAGATCGACTGCGACGGCGTCCCGGACCGTGACCTGCCAGGCGCAAGTGTCCGGGCAGTCGTGAGGGCAAGCTCCCCATACAGGTTTTGCGGTGTCGGTGGCGAGGGCCACAGCTCCATCACCTCCATCTCCGACGAGCCGCCAGCGTGACCGCTCTTCCTGACTGGCTGTAACCGCTCTCCCGGATCGACGCCGGCTCCTAGGGGCCTAGAAGCACGGCCGGAAAGCCGGTGACACTGGGGCTGTGCCCCAGACCCCAGGTTCACGCAGCGGTAGTTTTGTCCCGCCTCCCTCGACTGAGTGCGGCTTCCCGGCCGCACTCCTAGCGGCGAGCGGGCTGTTGTCGCTCCCCCATCCCCCGCAGGCTCCTCCAAAGTACCTTGAAGGGCACCAGGAGCGGAGGCGGCGGCTGGGGCCCCGTACTGACCCGCATCCCCATTCGATACACCAGTTCACCCCCGAAGTAACTTCCGACCAGAAGCCCTAGGACCCCGAATGCAGACAGCGCCAACAGCCAGACGGGCGTAGGGAACGGCACGGAGAGAGCGGCGCGCACGCCCAGACTCAGCGTGAAGGTCCCCATGACGGCCACCTGGATTACCCAGTGCCATGTCGCCACTCTATGCTTCCTGGAGCCGGGGATCATGCCCAGGTAGTCCAGGAAACCTGTCAGGACCGCCAAGAGGCCAAACCCGCAGCCTAGCGCCAGGTCGTAAACGGCGGCCCTGGCCAGACCGGGTGCATCAGCCCACCAGGAGAGGAGGTCCAGGAGGAGGCTGGCTGGGAAGAGGGCGGATGGGAAGTGGACAAAGAAAGGGTGGCTCGGGTGACCGAGGGCTTTACCCTGAAGGAACTCCTTGAGCTTCACGAGGGTCCCCCATCCGCCCCCCTCCCGCCCTACTTGCTGCCAACCTGCTGTTGGTAGGTCTCCAGGATGTTTTTCGCCGCTTGCTCGACCGAGCACTCACCCGCTTCCGCGGCCTTCTCTAACATCTCCAAGGTGATGTGCCGTTCATCCCCATGGTTGTCGTTAGGCTCGCCACAACCGCAACTCAAGCACATAGTCTCCCTCCTCTACGCCTCGGAACACCGCGCCACCCTTACGGTCCATCCTTAGTCTACCCTGGCGCCGCGTAGTCCATCTGTCGCAGGTCTTCTGGTGGCCATGGAGAGCGGTTCCCGGCTCCCAGCGCCATCATGACTTAATTATGGACCCCTGGGGCCATCCCCCAATCCGTATACTCTGGACGCGTTCCCGAAGGCAAGTTTGACGGCGAGATGCTTCGGCAACTGCGTCAATAATCGGGCAGCGCGTGCCGCCTGGCCTCGGGGTTCCTCCGACCGGTTGAAGAAGGTATCGGTCCCCAACACGAATCGCTCTGGGAACGCTTCCATCAACTGCAGCCAGTCAGGGCGAAGGCTACCCGCAGGGTCGAGCGGGGCATTCTCCGGGAACGCAGCGGGCCGGGCCGGGGGTTTGACCTGCAGATAGAGGTTAGGGTGCGCGGCCAGGAGTCTCCGGAGGAGCGACACCGTCATGTGTCCGGTGTTGTCCCATCCCACGTGGGCCCAAACGATGCGAGCCTGGCGGTTATGGGCAAGCAATCGTTCAAAGGAGGCCAGGTTCTCTGCAAGGATCGGGGGATTGTTGGGGCTCAGCACACGGACGCCCTGGGGCGTGGAAAGGTCCTGGCTCACGATCTCCAGGTGCAGGTCAATCGGGAGGTTGTACTGAGCCGCGAGGTCGGCAAGGAGCAGGAACAGCGGGTGGTCCGGAGGCGCGACCTCATAGGGGTGCGGCTCGCTGAAGGAGAGGTGCAGGGCCGTCATCTCGCCGAACCCGACAGCCCCCGCCTCGACAATCTCGGCTGCCCGCGTCTCAAATCGAAGGCGTAGGTCTTGGGAGACGGTTCCCTCTCGAACCGCCTGCTGGATCATGGGGTTAAGGGAGCCTCCCCCTAACAGGAACCTGAAGCGTTCACGGGATGACGACGCCGCTGCTGCGACCTGCCGTTCGACCTCAACCCGCTCGACGGGCCCCGGAGGCGGCATCACCAGCACCGTCTGGACGCGTGCCCGATCCAGCGCGGCGACGGCCCGGTGCAAGCATTCGGTCGACCCACAGAGACCCCGCTCACCTGGCCGGCCCTGAAGATGGGCATGAGTGTCGATCCACGGCGGGGCCGGGACCTCCCGGGCCTGAGGGATCGGGGCGGCCCGCTCCTGGGATGTCGTAGATTCAGGTGTGGGCGCTTCGGAAGGCGGCCGAGCTTGTGGGGCGGCAGTCTCGGATGACGGAACGCAAGCCAAGCCACCCAGGAGGATAACTATCGCTGCAAACAGGGTCTTCTTCCAAACCACTAGCAGGCCGCCCTTCCTGCCTGCTTCCCAGTATCTGGACGGCGGCGGATCTTCAAGGAGCCTGAAGACACCCATATGAGCCATGTCATGACAGTCGGAATCGGCTACAGCATGACTGGGCAGGCGCGATGACGCAATAGTAGTGGCCATGTCGCCGGGCGATTCGCTGACGCCGGGTGGCGGCAACCCAGGTTACCCCGTACAATTGCGGGCACACCACCCAGGTATAACCCGGCGCCCCTCGGGACAGCAGTCCGAAAGGGTCAGTTCTTAAGACTGGAGGCAAGCGTACGATGTCACGACGCACGGTCCTCTTACTGGCCAGCCTGACAGTGAGTGTCGCAGTAACCCTCGGTTGTGCCGCCCCCCAAGCGGCGGTGAGCCCCGGGGCGGGTGTCGCAGGGGACGGCCTCCCCAAATCCGGTGGGGTGCTGACCCACCCCATCAGCGCGGACCCCTATGACTTTGACTTGAGCTACGACGGGAAAACGACCGCCAATGGACATAGTCAGCCCAAGGCCTACAACAGCTTGCTGGGCGCTAAGGTCGGCCCCGACGTGCGGTATGACGAGCAGATCCTGCAGGGGGAGCTAGCCGAGCGCTGGGAGGTATCTACCGACGCCAAGACCTACACCTTTCATCTGCGGAAGGGCGTGCAGTTCGCCAACCTGCCCCCGGTAGATGGCCGATCCCTTACCGCAGCCGATGTGGTGTGGAGCTTCGACTACTGGAGCCGGACGGGGCAGTTCAAGGACGCAAAGTTGCAGGCTTCGTTCCTGGCCCCCCGGTTCGAAGGCGTGGAGAAGATCGAGGCCCCCGACGCCTCCACCGTGGTGGTACGTTTTCAGGAGCCCTTTGTCCCCTTCCTCACCTACGCCGCGCTGGACTGGCTCCCGGTGGTCCCCCACGAGATCTACGACCTCGACGGCCACCTGAAGAACCGCATCGTCGGCACCGGGCCCTTCCAGCTCGACGTGGCCGCCAGCCAGAAAGGCTCCCGCTGGTCCTGGAAGAAAAACTCCACCTACTGGGACGAGGGCAAGCCCTATCTGGACGAAGTCCGCTGGCTGGTAATGCCCGATGACTCCACCGTGAAGGCGGCCTTCGTCGCCAAGCAGCTGCAATGGATGCCCATCTCCGATGCCAAGAGCGCGGGAGAGGTACGCAAGGCAGTCCCGGACGCGGTCGCCCATGAGTTCCAGGCGGTGGTCGGCGGCTGCACCTACCTGAACCAGAAGACGCCTCCCTTCAACATCCTGGAGGTGCGCAAGGCCCTTTCCCTGGCCATCGACCGGGACGACATCAGTCAAGTGTTTTACGGAAAGAAGCAACCGGTGGCCGCTCCGGGCGCCCTTGCCGGGCTCTTCACCGATGACGAAGCCAGGCAACTCTCTCGGTATGACCCCCCCGAGGCGAAGCGCCTGCTGGCTCAGGCAGGCTTCCCCAATGGGGTGGATGTCGAGTGGCAGGAGCGCGCCACTTCGCCCAACAAGGAAAACGAACTGGTGCAGGCCCAGGCCAAGAAGGTCGGCATCAACATCAACCTGAAGATGCTGGACCTGGCCGCCCAGACCCAAAACCGGAAGGTGGGCAATTACCAGATGCAGTTCGTCGGCGCCAACTGTGGCAACCTGACGGACGAGCACGATGCCCTGTACCTGATTTACCACAGCAAGAGCCAGATCAACCTCTCCGGCACCAACGACCCCGACCTGGACAAACTCCTGGTAGCCCAGCGCCGGGAAACGAATCCCGAGCAGCGGCGGGAGCTCCATCGCCAGGCCGTCAAGATAATTGCCGAGAAGGTGTACACCATCTCCTGGGTGTACCCGCCGAAGTGGGAGTTCTGGGCGCCCGCCTTCAAGGGCCATGCCCCGAACTCCCAGGTGCCCTACCCGGGTTTCGGCGGCGCCTGGCTAGACAGATAGTTAGAGCCGGCAAGAAGGAGCCAGACGGCGTGTGGACGCCCCGCTGAACGAACCAACACCTCGCCCGGTAGCGACTGGCTTACCGCGCCGGATGACGATGGATGGGGACCAGACGCTCATCAATGGGAAGCGGGTTGGAGGCTAGAACGTGGTCAGCGATCCTGACGATGCCCGAGTGACAGCGCTACTGGCAGGCCTAGAGGCGGTGGAACGACGCCTAGCAGTCCAGGCTAGGGCGGACCCGGCCGCTGGGCTGACTGACCCGGAAGCCGAAACAGGGGAGCGCTGGGAAGCGGGTCAGGTGTGGTCCCATATGTTGGAGTTCGTCCCCTATTGGTTGAGCGAGGCCGAACGGGTGGCGAAGACTGGTTCCCAGGCGCCGGTACCAATCGGTCGGCCGCGGAATGACACCGGCCGTCTCGGAGGGGTAGAGCGCTCCCGTAGGACGCCGCCGGCTCAGGTCATGGATGGCCTCAGCACAGAGCTATCCAGGGTGCGCACCTTTATCACCGACGCCATCCCTCAGGCGGGCGCCGTGCGTGCCCGCCATCCCCTGGCGGGGGATCTAGACCTGGTCCGCATCTTCGAGCAGTTCGTTCTCAATCACTTGGAGGAGCACGCTACGCAATTGGAGAAGTTACGGGCCACCGGCGCATGATCGCACCTCGAACCAGCCCCATGTCCCCCATAGTGTCCCCCCAGGGGTCGGACATACATCGATTTCTCACGCCCGCGATCGATAGTGGAAGTGGAGCCGGGGCGAGGCGGAATGGTTACTGGAGGTATTGGAAATAACCCGCGCCCCCTCTTGCTCAACCGGCTCGGAGTGCACACCGCCCAGGACACGAAGGCGAGCATTGGGGCCGTCCGAGCTTACTTGATCGCCACGGCGTTCAGCGGCGAAGCGATGCCACCCACCAGGTGCAGGGGCACCGACACCAGCATGAACTCGTACGTCTGGTCCTCGGCGCAATCCGCGGCCAGCTCCTCGAGTTGAAACTGCTCGCCGATGGGTAGTCCCAGCAACGAGAGGGTCCGGTAGTGCCGCGCGCCGGGGTTGTTCGGGTTCCACGGTCACGGCTCCACGGCCGGACAGTCGGTGCCGACGGCCGCCACTCGATTGTCCCAGAACCAGGCGACCATCTCTTGGCTGTCGTCCAGCCCGCAGGCTTTGAGCCCTCGCATGGTGTCTCCAGGGCAGACGCCATGAGCAGGTGGTGCAGTGCAAAGCGACCCGCCGAGGGGTGGTCCCTCAGCGGGTCGCTTAAGCTCTACGCCCTCGATTGTTAGCGCCGGGAACCGCTGTAGGCGGACGCCCCCTGCCGTTTGTAGCAGTCTGAGCAGTACACGGGACGGTCGCCCCGCGGCTGGAAGGGTACCTGCGTGTCCTTACCGCACTCGGCACAGACGGCCGGGTACATCTCCCGCTCGCTACGGTAGCTAGAAGCATAGCCACCTCGCGAGCCGCCCTCCCGGTTGGCCTTACGGGTTTCTCGACAACCAGAACAGCGTCCCGGCTCGTTGGTAAAGCCCTTCTCGGCGAAGAAGCGCTGCTCGGACTCGGTGAACTCGAACGATGCACCGCAATCGCGGCAGGTTAAGGTTTTGTCAGGCATAGTTACGCTGACTCCTTCAGTGAAAGTTGGAAACTGATCGGTCAGCGCTACTGGGGAGAAGGAGGACAGGAGGCGAAGGACCTGATGTCGCACCCGCCTAGCCGCGGGGCCGCTTCATTACCACTGTTGTTAGTATAGCATCCCTGCCCTGGCCCGGCCGGTCGGGCGCTCACTATGAGGGCATAGTGGCGGGTACCGTCCGGATGGGGTTCCCGTAGATCACTACGTTCTTCACCAGAAGCGCTGGCCGACCCTTAGGGATTGGTGGCACCGCCCTCAGCCGTCTCGTCAGCTTTTCGGATAGGCTGCCGCTCAGGCCACAGCGGTTCCACGTGACGGCTTCAGCGATCTAAAGAGATGTTCTCTTCGGAATCAGACCGCTGCCCCCGACCGTGGACGCTACAGGCGGGAGCAGGCTATCATATCTGGCCACCGCCCACTGGGCGTCCAACCATGCCGCCCGCGCGGCCATGACGCAATAGTGCGGTTCCTGCCACCGGTGGATCGGTTGTTATGGTTTTGACACCTCCGCCCCATCGGGCCTACCATCGGGCCACCTGAATCCTTGGGGCTTAAGGGCACGCGCATGGTCAGCGAGCGGGTGCAGCGTCAGATCGACAGGTTCCTCGACGAGGCGGAGCAGGCAATGGCTGCCTCGGACTGGGGCTTGGTCCG
>CAZPYZ010000144.1:0-8818 GCA_964590215.1 uncultured Dehalococcoidia bacterium
CGGGCGGGCGTTAGAGGCAAGGGAATCTGCGTGAGCGGGGAATCCATGTACCAACGTCCGAGTCGTGTTCCACGTGCCCGAAGGGCCCCCGTTGCGGGCGCAGTCCCGGAACGGGCGTAGAAGCTAGGTGGCCAGTTGACGCAAATTCTGTTTCACGTTGTGAGTAGTGCGTAGGGAGTGGTGAGTAGGAGGGGGCACTTCCCTACTCCCTACGCACCACGTACTACGCGAGCTCCGGCTTTCAGGTTCACCTGGCTAGGAACTAGGCCTGTCACGAAAAGGCGAGGAGGTAGGGCTATGAGCGAGGCCCTGTATTTCACTGCCGAGGGGCCTTTGGGGATTGCGGAGGTGTACCAGGTGACGCCTCACGATAAGCCCAGTCAGGTGCAGTGGGAGGTGCAGTTCAAGGGGGAGCGCCACCAGTGCAGCGCCGAGGGCGAGGCGGTCATCATCGCCATGGAGTTGGCCGGCACCCCGGACGAGTCCTTAGCCAGGCCAGCACCAAGATGAAGTGGCACCGGGGGGGAAAAGGCCCCGGAAGGAGATAGACCATGGCGCACATCGTTCTGGGCCTGGGGACCTCTCACAGCCCCCAGCTGAGCATCCCCGCGGAGGCATGGGACCTTCGCGGTGAGGAGGACAAGAAGAACCCGTGGTTCTACACGGTGCCCGAGGGAAAGCACGTCACTTACGAGGAGTTGCTGGCGCAAGCGGACCCGGCCATCACGAAGGAGCTGAAGCCCGGGGTCTACAAGAAGCGGCACGAGGCGAACCAGAAGGGTATCCGCCGGGTCGCCGAGGCCCTGGAGCAGGCCAACCCCGATGTCCTGGTGATGATCGGCGACGACCAGTGGGAGGTATTTCGGGACGACAACATGCCGGCGCTCTGCGTGTATTGGGGCGACGAGGTGCCCTACGTCCCCCGGCGCGCGGAGGGCGGCCGAGGCACCTTGCAGTACGTGGCTCAGATGTACCCGGCGGAGCCGCAGGCGTACCCGGGGGCGCCGGACCTGGCCAAGCACATCATTGGCTCCCTAATGGAGCAAGGGGTCGACGTGGCCCACTCCCACCAGCTCAAGGAGGGACAGTCCATTAGCCACGCCCTGACCTTCGTCTACGCCCGCATTTTGAACGGGAAAAGCATCCCGGTGGTGCCGGTGCTGCAGAACACCTATTTCCCGCCTAACCAGCCCACCCCCCGGCGGTCGTGGGAGTACGGGGTGGCCCTGCGTAACGCCATCGAGACCTGGAAGAGCCGCGCACGGGTGGCGGTGTTGGGCTCTGGAGGCATGAGCCATTTCGTGGTGGACGAGGAAGTGGACCAGCTGTGTCTGAGGGTTTTGAAAGAGAAGGACCTGGAGGCCATCGCCGCGCTCCCCCGAGAGCGGCTGAAGGCCGGGACCTCCGAGGTGCGGAACTGGATCACGGTGGCCGGGGCCACCCAGCACCTGGAGATGGAAGTGTTCGACTACGTCCCCTGCTACCGCTCCCCGGCCGGCAGCGGCTGCGCCATGGCCTTCGCTCAGTGGAACTGAGGAGGCAAAGGAGGAGGAACGAGCCTTGGATCGAGTTAAGGCGTGAGGGGGTACCCAGGGCCGCGTACCAACTGCCGGGCGAGGATCGCGTGGCTCGGCTAGCCAGGATGGCCAGGGATAGCGCGCAGAAGCCCCGCAGCGTCGGTGCCTTGACGCCCAAGGGTGTCTAGCTGAAGGAGCAACAACCATGTTGAGCAGGGAAGACAACGACTTATTGTGCCGGGTGAGCCCTGGGACTCCCATGGGCGACCTGATGCGGCAGTATTGGATGCCGGCGATGCTCTCCCGGGAGCTCGGGGAGCCCGACTGCCCACCCAAGCGCATCCGGCTGCTGGGGGAGAGCCTGGTGGCCTACCGGGACACCGATGGCCGGGTAGGCCTCCTCGCCGATAACTGCCCCCACCGAGGCGCGTCCATGTTCTTTGGCCGCAACGAGGAGGCTGGGCTTCGCTGCGTCTACCATGGCTGGAAATTCGACCGCACCGGCGCGTGCGTGGATATGCCCAACGAGCCTCCAGAGAGCAACTTCAAGAATAAGGTGCGCATCGGCGCCTACCCATGCGTAGAGCGGGGGGGCGTGATTTGGGCCTATATGGGGCCACACGCGACGCCCCCACCGCTCCCGGAGCTGGAATGGAACCTGGTGCCAGAGGGCCAACGCTTCATCTCCATGCGCTGGCAAGAGTGCAACTGGGGCCAGGCCTTCGAGGGCGGCATCGACTCCAGCCACTCCAGCTTCCTCCACTCCCCGCTGGTGGCCCACCGCAGCCGCGCGGAGGACTACGACAAGGCCCCGGAGTTAGCGGGGGGGCCCATGGCCAGCTACGGCGTGCGCGGTGACAGTCCGGGGACCCGTGGCATGATCTACAAGGCTCGGGACAAACACCCCCGCTTCGAGGTGGTGGACACGGATTACGGCGTGCTCATCGGCGCCCGGCGAGACGCCGAACCGGATACCTACTACTGGCGCATCACCCAGTTCCTGCTGCCCTTCTACACCATGATCCCCTCGTATGGGGAGAGCCCCGTCATCGGGGGACATGCCTGGGTGCCTATTGACGACGAGAACACCATGACCTGGAGCATCAGCTGGCACCCCACGCGCCCGCTGACTGACCGGGAGCTCTTTGTGCTGCAGGACTACCCGCGATCGGGGATCCACCCGGGCGTACCCGGGGGGCTGCTGCCGGCGACCTCCGAGCCCTACGGCGCGTGGCGTCCCAAGGACAACAAGAGCAATGACTACGGAAGGGACATGGAGCTGGAGCGGACGAAACTCTTCTCCGGCATCCCCAACCTGGCCATCCAGGACTCGGCCATGCAGGAGACCATGGGGGCGATCTACGACCGGACCAAGGAGCACCTGGGCTCCAGCGACACCGGGATCATCCAGACCCGCCGGCGTCTCATTAACGCGGCCAAGGCGCTACGGGACGGGGGGATTACGCCGCCAGGGGCAGAGAACCCCGGTGCCTATCGAGTGCGCTCCGCAGGGGTGGTCCTTCCCAGGAGCGCTGCATGGGTGCAGGCCGCGGGGGAGTTTCTCCAGGCGACGCCGGGCGTCCACCACGCGTCGGCGTAGACGCGGACGCAGGGATCGGGGCTGGATACCCAGGTCCTGGACATCAAGGCGGTCCGACAAACAATGGGTGAACGTTAATCGGGAAGGAAGGCCCATGCTAACTCGAGAAGACAACGAGCTGCTCTGCCGCGTAGGTCCTGGCACCCCCATGGGCGACCTGATGCGGGAGTACTGGCAGCCGGTGCTGTTCTCCTCCGAGCTGCCGGAGCCCGACGGAGCGCCGCTACGGGTCCGCCACCTCGGGGAGAACCTTATCGCGTTCCGGGACACCAGCGGGCAGGTAGGCTTACTGGCCGACAACTGCCCGCACCGCGGCGCGTCCATGTTCTACGGCCGCAACGAGGAGTGTGGCCTGCGCTGCGTTTACCACGGCTGGAAATTCGATGCGACGGGCAGCTGCGTGGACATGCCCAACGAACCTCCAGAGAGCAACTTCAAGAACAAGGTGCGCATCGGGGCCTATCCCTGCGCGGAGCGCAACGGGGTGATCTGGGCCTACATGGGGCCCCGGAGCGCGCCGCCTCCCCTCCCCAACCTCATCTGGAACCTAGCGCCTGAGAACCCCCCCTTCCTCTGGAAGCACCTCCGGCGCTGCAACTGGGTGCAGGCCCTGGAGGGCGACATCGACACCGCCCACTTGAATTTCCTGCATACCCGCCTGAAGCCGGAGGAGCAAGGGGCGCCCCGTTCCAACCGGCCGGGGGCGGTGGCCATGGCGAAATACAACCAGGACCCCCATCCCCACTTGGAAGTGGTGGACACGGACTACGGCGTCATGTATGCGGGGCGGCGGAAGGCCGAGGCCGACGCCGACTACTGGCGAATCTCCCAGTTCCTCTTCCCCTACTGGACCATGCCCACGGGCGGGGCGGTGGAGGTGGGCGGCAAGGCCTGGATGCCGGTGGACGACGACCACACCATGGTGCTGGAGTTCCGCTGGGACCCCGCCGGGCCGCCTTCAGCGGACGAGCGGGCCAGGATGGAGCAGTTCCGCAACCCCCACGGCCACTTGCCCCACACCACCGGCTGGCTAGGACGCTGGCGCCTGAAGGCGAACAGAGAGAACGACTACCTGCTGGACTACGAGCTCCAGAAGACCTCCCTCTACTGTGGCATCCTGTCCAACCCTCTCCAGGACGGGGCTATGCAAGAGAGTATGGGAACCATTTACGACCGCACCCACGAGCACCTGGGCACCACCGACGCAGCCATCATCCGGGTGCGGCGGCGCCTCATCGCGGCCGCGAAGGCGCTAAGGGACCAGGGGGTGACACCCCCCGCGGTGGACTCACCCGATCTCTATCGAGTCCGCAACCACTGGGCCCTCCTGCCCAAAGGGGTGGATTGGATCGAAGGCACCAGGGAACTGGTTAGAGATTTCTCCGCATAGGAACGCGCGATGAACGACAAGGGGTGGAGACTGCTCCTACTGGCTGCGATTGTAGCTGCGGCGCTGGCCTGCGGCGCCCCGGCGAGCCGGCAAGAAGAGATCGCGGCGCGGGTCCCGGAAGCGCAGCAAGGCATTCAATGCGAGTCCGGCAAGGAGCACTGGCGAACCCAGGGCCCGCCCAGACGAGGCGGCGCCCTGGCCCGGGCTTTCTCGGAATGGGCCCACTTCGACCCAACCAAGCCGGGGAACTCCGCCGTCCCGGGGAGCGCGCCGCAGGTTTACAACACCCTGGTCCAGCTGCGCGGCTGCTTCTTCGAAGACACGGTGATGAGACCGAGTCTTGCCCGCTCCTGGGAGGTTGCGCCGGATGGACTCTCCTGGACCCTGCAGTTGCGGGACGACGTCCGATGGCACAATAAGTCCCCCGTCAACGGACGCGCCTTCACCGCGGCTGACGTTGCCTTCACCATCGCGCACCAGAAAAGCGACGGTCTATTGCGTTCCTACTGGGAGCACGCAACTTACGAGGAGGCTGGTCCCCACACGGTGGTGCTGCGCCTCAAAGAACCCGATGCCGACCTGCTCACCAAGATGGGTTTCCACACCAACGTCATCCTCCCCAAGGAGGTGAAGGAGCAGTACGGCGACTTCCGGACTGTCCCCATCGGGACCGGGGCCTTCATGGTCAAAGAGGCGAGACAGGGGGTGGAGATCACCCTACAGCGAAACCCCTCGTACTTCGAGCTGGGCGCCGACGGGCGGCAACTCCCTTACGTGGACGAAGTCCGGACCACCGCCTTCAACGACTACCCCGCCGAGCTTGCCGCGGCCCGGGCGGGCCTCGTCGATTTCACATCCGTCTTCGGCCTGCAGAAGCTGGACGCGGATGCCTTACGGCAGAGCGGTTCGCGCGCTCGGGTGGTGGAGCAGCTCCAGTTCACCCACGCCGCCGTCTGGTTCAACCTGAAGCGAAAGCCGTGGGATGACCCCCGTGCCCGTAAGGCCGTGGCGCTAGCCGTCCACCGGGTGGACCTCATCGCCGTTAACAGGGGCGGTGCGGCGCCTTCGGGGTTCATCCCGGCGTTCCTCAAGGACTATGCGTGGTCTGACGCCAAGCTCGCGCAGCGGTTTGCGCCCGACCCGGAGCGGGGCAAGCAGCTCCTCGCGGAGGCTGGCTATGGCCCCAACAGCGCCAAGTTCGTGCTGAAGACTTCCTCACAGTACGCCCAGGACGCTGAGGTGGTGCAACGGCACCTGGAAAACCTCGGGGTGCACACCTCCGTGGAGGTGGAAGGCAGGGCCTTCAGCACCGTGCTTCAGAAGTACGACTTCGACCTCGCCTGGGGGGTCGTGGGCGGGGTCTACCTGCTGGGCTACTGGGCCGGGGACTTCCTGGAGACCGGCAACTCGAGAAACGACCTGCGCTTGAGCGATTCCCGCGTCGATCAGTTCGCGGCCGCCCAGCGGAGGGAGATGGATCCGGCGAAGCGCAAGCAGATAGTCGACCAACTGCAGGACTACCTCTACGAGACGATGCCCTATGTGCCCACCATCAGCCGGATTTACTACCACGTCATCTCGTGCCGGGCCAAGAACGTCCGCGTCGTGAATCCGTTGTACGGGCACGCTACGGTGGTCGAAGCCTGGGCTGACCCAGCGGACTGTTGAAACAAACTACACGCACAGGAGGCACATCATGGCCGTGACGGTGTTGGTCAAGGCGACGGGCGAGAAGTTCACTGGGAAGTTCGCGACTGTCGAGGCGGGCCAAGTCGGTCTCTTCTCCGGCATCATGTCCGACAAGAAGGGTGGGTTCCGTGGCTGCGGCAAGAAGACCAGTTTTGCCGCGGAGGCCGTAGAGGTCCAGGCCAGCCAGCCGGAACTCGAGATCCGGGAACGCCAGGCATGACCCGGACGGCGTGATGCGCGCCCTGCGAGACGCCAATTCCTGGACAGGAGGATAGGTATGGTCACGATTCTTCGCTCAGCCGAGGACCGATCTCTACGCTCCCTCTTCGACTTCGAGAACGGAATGGTCAGTCGCGAGGTCTACGTCAACGAGGAGATCTTCCAGCAGGAACTGGAGCAGATCTTCGGGCGTTGCTGGCTGTTGCTCGGCCATGAAAGCCAGATCCCCAATCCCGGAGACTTCGTCATCACGCGCATGGGCGAAGAGGAAGTCCTCATGGTGCGGGATCGCAAGGACAAGCAGGTCCGGGCCTTCCTCAACACCTGCCCCCACCGGGGGATGAAGGTCTGCCGGTACGATGACGGCAACGCCCTGGTGTTTACCTGCCCCTTTCACGGCTGGAGTTTTGCCACCGACGGGCGCCTGGTGGGATTGGCCTACTACGACCAGGCCTACAAGGACAACCAGCTGGACAGGAGCCAGGTCAAGCTTCACGAGGTCGCCCAGCTCTGCAACTACTACGGCTCCATCTGGGCCACCTGGGACCCCAAGGCCCCCTCCTTCGAGGACTATCTCGGGCCTTTCGCCTCAAGCCTCCGTCACGTCATGCAGAGCACGGACGGGGAGGATGCCGGGGTGGAGGTGTTCAACCCTGTCATCAAGTGGCGGGTCCCGACCAACTGGAAAATCCCCGCCTTCAGCTCATCCACCGACCTCACCCACGCGGCAATGACCCACCGCTCGGTCAACGTGGCGGCTATTGGACCAGGGGGAGACGCGGAGGGCGGCAGCCGCCACGTGCTGCGAGCGCCTTTCCCCAAGAAGTCGTACACCATAGGCGACCACAACCTCGGGCACGGCGGCGGCTACACCGCCTATGAGCAGCCTGGCGTGCCGGAATACAAGGAGACCTGGCTGGAAGAAGGCGTCGACGACTACTACCGGGAGAGGCACCAGCGCAAGGCGGAGAGGTTCGCCGGCACCATCATGCCCGGCCACGGGCACGGCGGTGGCCACTTTTGCGTCTGGCCAAACGTGGTCGTGGACAGCTGGCGCATCCGGCCGTGGCATCCTCATGCCGTCGGCGCCACCGAGCGCTGGAGCCTCTACGCGGTGGACAGGGATGCGCCGAAATACGTCAAGGACGCCGAGCGCCACTACGTGATGCGCTACAACGGCCCCAGCGGCGTCACCGAGTCGGACGACATGGAGAACTGGAACTACGTCTACCCGGCGAGCCTCGGCACCCAGGCCAAGAAGCTCCCCTACTACTTCCTGAGCGGGCTCGGTCAGGGGTTCGATAATGACCGGCTCCCCGGCGTCAACTTCACCCACCCGATGACCGAGGAGTCCCATCGGGCCCGGTTCAGCCGCTGGCTTGCCTTCATGGAGGCCAAGAGCTGGGACGACCTTTATCCCGTAAACAGACACGCCAACCACGACGTCTGGCGGTAGGAGGCCCGTGATGACCCAATCCCGCAGCGCTTACGACCCGAACAGCACAGAGGCGGCCTTCGTCTACCGGGACCTCCCGGTGGGAGCCCGCGTCAAGCTCACAAACGGCGCGCTTGCCGAGGTCACGGGCAACCCCGGCGACGGCGCCTGGCTCTTGATCCGGTTTGTCGAGCACCCCGATCCCAAGCAGGTCGGGCAGGACGACATGGTCTTTTTCACCGACGTGGAGGGAGGGCTGTGACGCGGGAAGTAAAACAGTAAGTAAGTAAGTAAGTAAGTAAGTAAGTAACGGGAGCCGGTGGAACGCTCACTTACTCACTTACTCACTCAACTTACCCTCCAAAGGAGAAGCAACGATGACCTTGACGGCGAACAACATGCAACAAACCCTGGACCACCTGCTGCTGAAAGAGGAGATCGAGGAGTTCCTCTACCACGAGGCGGAACTCCTCGACACGCGGCAGCTCACAGAATGGACGGAGCTCCTCGCTGACGACATCCATTACTACATGCCCGTGCGCCGCAACATCAAATTCGGCGAGTGGGACCGGGAAAACACCGACCCGGACTCGGAGATCTCGTGGTTCGACGAGGGAAAGCGGACCCTGGTCGGGCGGGTCCGTCAGATCAACACCGGCGTCCACTGGTGTGAGGAGCCGGTCTCCCGCATTTCGCACATGATCTCCAACGTGCGGCTCACGGATATACAGGGGGATGAGGTGAAGGTGGCCAGCCGCTTCCTGGTCTACACCAACCGGCTGCAGGATGAGGTGAATATCTTCGTGGGCAAGCGTTACGACGTGCTGCGGCGGGACCCAGTGACGGGATGGAAAATCGCTAAGCGAACGATCCTGCTGGACCAGAACGTCCTGCTTTCGAAGGTCATCACCACCTTTTTCTAACCGGGGTCAGGCACCGGGGCAGACGGTTCACCGTACTCCAGCACC
>CAZPYZ010000145.1:0-8732 GCA_964590215.1 uncultured Dehalococcoidia bacterium
GGGCGGCAGCAACAACCGCCCGGGCGCTCGCGGTCCGGCTCAGCTTACACTGTTGGCCCGGCCTCAGGTACTACCCTTATGCAAACGTGGGCGAGGGACCTCGGTGGGTCGTCGTGTCACCCTCACACTAACCCGCTCCCAGGAGGAGCGGGGTTTGTGGAGCTGCCGGAGGCGAACGAACTGCTGGGTCAGCTAGGCAGCACCCTCGACGAGAAGAAGCAGGAGGAACTCTGGCGCAGGATCGGCGAAATCCTGTACGTCCAGCACAAGGAGATCCCCCTGTTCTTCCTCCCCATCGAAGCCACGGTGGACCCGAAGACGGTGGCGGACTGGGTCTACCCCGGGGCCGCCACGGGCAGTTGGTGGAGAGCATCAAGGCAGTGCGGTAGCGTATCCTACCGCCCTCCAACCAGGCACTTCCGGATCCGGATGTGGGGGCTGCCATTGGAGACGGGGAGGGGCATCTGCCCCGCCTTCCCGCAACCTCCACCCTGGTTCACGTCCAGGTCGTTCCCGACCGCATCGACGTTCATCAGCGTCTCGAAAACGTTCCCCGTGAGCACCACAGGGCGGAGCAGCTCGGCGACGCGGCCGTTTCTGATCATGTAGGCCTCCCCGGAGGAGAAGGTGAACATCTCCATGCTGGTCTGGCCGCCGTACCAGTTCTTGACGTACACGCCTTCCTTGATCTCGCCGATCATCTCCGCGAAGGAGACGGTCCCGGGCTCGATGATGGTATTGGTCATCCGGACGATGGGCGGGAAACGGTAGTCCAGCGCCCGGGCGTTGCCTGTGACGGCCTCCCCAAGCTTCCCCGCCGTCTCCCTGGAATGAAGCCGGCCGACCAGCACCCCTTCTCGGATCAGATCGGTGCGCTGGGCCAGTGCTCCCTCGTCGTCATACTTGAAGCTGCCCCGTAAACCGGGGATGGCCGCTCCGTCGACGATATTGAGGATGGGCTGCCCGAAGCTGCGGCCCAGGGTCATGATCTCCTGCATGCGCGGGTTCTCGTAGATGAAGTCGGACTCCGAGAGGTGCCCAAAAGCCTCGTGGCAGAAGACGCCGGCCAGGATGGGGTCGAGCACGACGGTGTACTCCCGGCCTTGGACCGCGGGCGCGGAGAGGAGGTCCACCGCGCGCTGGGCGACCTCCCGTACCTGGTCGTGCTGGGTCTCCATGAAGCCATAGTCGCCGAGGCGGCCTATGGAGAATCCCGCCTGCTGGACGTCCTCTCCGTTCCTCGCGATGGCGGCGACCCGAAAAATCGTGTCAACCCGGCTTTGCTCGATGTAGGAGCCGATGCTGCTGGCGAAGATGACGTGCTTATAGGTATCTCCGTAGGCGATGTTGGAGGTTTGGACCTGGGGCGTGCTCAGGACGATGTCGTTGTACTCGTCCAGGCGGCGTTTCTTTTCCGCCAGGCTCACGCCACGCGGGTCCTTCCCGATATAAGGCTCGACGACATCGACCGCGGGATCGACAGGCGCTAGAGGCCGGTCGAGGCCGCCCGCGAGCCGGGCCTGCTGTACCGCCAAGTCGACGTGTGTGCGCAGATCGCCCGCCCACCCCTCTTCGGGACCTGTCCTGAGCCCAGCCCAAGAATCCTTCGCTCCGGGCAGAACCACGGAGGGTTCATTGAAAGAGACGAAGCCCCAGCCGCCGTCGACGAGGGCGCGCACGCTGCCCCCCTTGTTGCTAGAGCGGCCGAGGTCCTCGACCTCCCGGCCCCGATAGACGATACGGGTGCCGGCGTTCTCCTCAAGCCGGACTTCAACGTAATCAGCGCCCGTGTTCCTTAGCACCGACTCGATTTCCTCCCGCATCCGCTGCCTCCTGGGGAAGTAAGGAAATAAGGAAGTAAGGAATTAAGGGACCACCCCCTCATTTCCTAACTTCCTAACTTCCTAACTTCCTTGCTGCTTCCTCCGTCTCACTGACTTATCCCAATGCTAGCATGGGCGCCCCGTCCGAAATACATCGCTCGTTCGACGACGACGGGAAGGGTCCCATCGACCCTGACCGACACGGCGCTATTGGGAACAACCTGGTTTACGGGGATGGTGAACCGGGAGTTCGGCGCAAGGTCGTAGGTCGAGACGAGGGCGCTTCCCTGCTCGGGCATATAGGTTACCGTGGCACGGGCCGGGGCAGAGTTGGGGTTCTGGAGCAGGACGAAACTTGCGAAGGGGCTCGTGGTCGCCCCCTCGGCAAGGAACCAGGTGCGGGCAGCGGTGGTGGCGCCCAGGGAGCTATGGGACCCCTGCCCCGGCGCGAAGGTGGTTCGTTCCACCGCGATGGGATGGTCTGATTCCACTAAGGTCGAATATCCGGTGTTAACCGGGGTGGTCGGGCCCATTACGGTGGCCCGGCTTTGGGGGGGCAGCGCTACGGCGCTGGTGATTGGTCGGGCTCCCTCCATCATGAAGGTGAGGGTGGCCCGGGATGGCTCCAGGTTCGGGTTCATCAAGGCGATGGAGACTTGATGGCCGGTGAACCCCTCGGGAAGGTACCAGGTGTTCGCCGGTGTGGGTGTACCGGGCGAACCATGGGCGCCCCGCTCCGAGTATCCCGCTCGCTCGGCCACGATGGGAGCTTGCGCTTCGACCACGGTGCCGAAGCGGCCGTTGGGTACATAGTTGTTTGCGAAGACGTTCAGCCGGGAGGTCGGGTTGAGCTGCAGCTCTTGAGTCACGGGGGCGCCCCGCTCCAAGAGGAAGGTCAAACGAGCCACAACGGCATACGGGTTAGGGTTCATGAGCAAGACCCATGCGTGGGCGCCATCAGAAGTGCTGCCATCGGGCAGGAACCAGGTCCGGTTCGGTGCGTTGACCCCCGGAGAATCGTGGCCCTCCGACCCAAAGTACATGGCCCGCTCCACCAAGACTGGCCCGGTGGCTTCCACCCGAGTCGAGAAAGCCGTGTTCGGGACCAATTGGTTGGCATATACGCTGAGGCGGGATGAGGCCCGTACGGGATAGCGATGGACGGAGACCGTGCCATCTTCTTTCATGAAGGTAAGGGTCGCGGTGATGGGGTAACTGTTGGGGTTCTGAAGGAGGACCCAGGTATCAAAAGGTGGGGCGGTGGACCCTTCGGCCAGGTACCAGGAACGGAAACCGAGACTTTCCTTGTAGGAACTCCAGACCGCCGGGTCTTCATGACCCATGCGCCAGCCGGCTGCGCCCGCCAGGCCATAGCGAAAGACCAACGCCATCTTGGCGTCGTTTGACCGCCTGTCTTCGAACCAAACCTCATGGCGCTCGCCCTCGCTCTCATAGGTGAAACGCGGGGTTTGGGTGCGCTCGTCAAAGCCGATGGTTGCCTGGTTGGCCTGGGCCCGAGCGACCGCCTCAGCGTGGGTCAGGGACACTACACCGCCCTTCGTCAAGTTCCAGTCGTAGCCATACCAGGCCAAACCCAGGAGGACCTTTTCTGCCGGTATCTGGCTGCTGATGTAAGCCGCGGTGCTGGCGACCCAGGGATAGGGAGCAGTGGACTGGGGCACGCCGGTGCCGTAGCCGTAGGTCATCACGATCACCAGGTCATTAACATCGCCCAGAGCGGCGTAATCGTAGGCGCCGGCCCAGCCGGTGGTCCGCTCCCGGTCCTTGGCCGGCACCGCCTGGGTGACCAGTTTGCCTTGGGGGCGCAGCACCGCGGCCAGATCCACCATGAACGCGGTGAGATGGGACCGGTCTTCGGGGCTGATCCCCTCGAAGTCGATGTGGGCGCCGGCAAAGCCGCCATCGAGGGTCATGCGCGCAATATTTTCGATGGCCGCGGCCCGGACGGCGGGATCCGCCAAGACCGGGGTGAAGTCGGCGTAAGTCTCCCGGTTCTTGATCATGGGCAACACCCGCACACCATGGGTTCCAGCTAGGTCCAGCACCGTCTGCCGGTTGCGCTCGTTGATCTCGCCATCGCCGCTGGAGATCAGGTTCCCCTCACCGTCGATGCGGTACCAGTAGGGCGAGACGTAATCCAGGGCCGAGACGTACTCCCGGAGGGAGGAGAGGGAGTTTGCCGCGTAGGGCACGTAGTAGGCCCAGCGGACTTTGCCGATGGTGGCGCGGGGTGGGATGGAGGCTGCCCCTGCCACGTCGCCTCGTGGGTCGATAGGAATGAAGGCGATGCCGCCGATAAGAGCGGCAAACAGTGCGATGCGCATAGGCCTCACCGTTTGCGTAAGTACATCTGCGGGTGCTAGCATGGCGTGGCTACTCCCTTGTAACAACCGCGCAGCGCCGCCGGAGTTACACTACGGGCTCCCTTCTCGACCTCCACTGTCACACTGTCCGAGGTAGCGTGGACAGCCAGCTAAAGCCTGAGGAGCTGGCCGGGACAGCCCGATCCACCGGCCTTACCGCCTGCTGCGTGACCGAGCACGATACGGTGTGGGACCGGCATGAGGCAGAGCGCTTTGCCGACCAGGCAAGGATGCCGCTCATCCGCGGGATGGAGGTTACCACAGACCTGGGCCACATCATCGTCTTCGGCCTCGACCGCTACCTCTCCGGTATCCGCGACCCGTATGTTCTACGGGATAGGGTGCAGCAGGCCGGAGGGATCATGATTGCGGCCCACCCCTTTCGGAACCTGTTGTACCACGCGCGCAGCAACGGCAGCCAGGCGCCTTCGAACGGGCGCGGCATCGCGAGAGAGGTCGAACTTGCGGCGAAGGCGCCCATCTTTCGGCTGGTCGACGAGGTGGAAGTCCTCAACGGGAGCACCCCGGACCTGGAGAACCTTCTCGCCGCAAAAGTCGCACAGCGTTTGGGGTTCCGAGGTGTCGCTTCGAGCGACGCTCATTCCATCAACGGGATCGGCCGCTACGTGACGGTGTTTGAGCGGGCCGTAATGACGGTGGAGGAACTGGTGGCTGAGGTCAAGGCGGGGAGATTCTTACCCGGGGAGCGCAGCATGGAGCGCCCCGGGCAGCCGGTCCTTCCGTATTTGCCTGATAAGGACGGGGAAGAGCGGTTGCACGCTGCTTTGGGCGTGCGGGGGCAGTAACGGGCCCCTGGCCGCCCACACTAGCAGGGCCAGCATGACCCTCAGCAACGAAACCGCCGTTTGGTTCAACGCCCTCGGTAAGGAGGATGCCTGGCGAGCGGGCAGCAAAGGCGCGAACCTGGGGGAACTGACGCGCTTGGGCCTGCCGGTTCCCCCCGGGTTCGTCGTCACCGCGGAAGTCTACCGCCAGTTTCTCGAAGCCGCTCAGTTGGCAGAGGTGGTAGACCGCCGGCTCGCCCACTTGAATGTGGATGACCAGGAACGGCTCCAGGCCGCGACGGGTCGCGTCAAACGCCTCATCACCGAAGCCGAGCTTCCTGCAGCAGCCAGCGAGGCGGTCCTCCAGGCCTACCGGGACCTGGGCCGGCCCCTGGTTGCCGTGCGGGGCTGCGCGGTGGCCCGGGGCTTGCCGGAGGCGGCCTTTGCCGGCCAGTACGCCAGTTTGCTGAACGTTTTTGGCGAGCGGGCCGTCCTCTCTGCCATCAAGCGGTGCTGGGCCTCCCTCTTCGAGCCCCAGGCAGTCTTCTACCGTGCCCACGAGCACTACGGCCACCTATCTCTATCCGCCGCCGTCGTTGTGCAGGAGATGGTCCAGGCAGAGGTGTCCGGGGTGGTGTTCACCCAAGAGCCGATCTTCAGCGACCCTTCCCGGTTGGTGGTGGAGGCGGTCTGGGGATTGGGCGAGGCAGTGGGCGAGGGGGTGCTGACTCCAGACCTCTACGTGCTTGATCGGAGCAGTTTGGCCGTTCTTGAACGGCGAGTGGAGCGGCAGGAGTGGAGGCTGGAGCGGGATCCCCAGCCCCTGGACCCGCTGTTTGGGAATCGCCGGGAGGTGGTGCCGCCGGATCAGCGCTCTCGGGAGAAGCTTAGCGAGGATGACCTGCAGACCCTGGCCAGGCTGGCCTTCCGCATTGAAGACCACTTCGGCGTGCCCCAGGACATTGAATGGGCCCGCCACGGCGGCATCTTTTATCTGCTTCAGGCCCGGCCTATGACGCTGGTGGCGATGCCAGACATGTAGTGCGTTGTGCGTAGTGCGTAGGCGCAGGCGGGAAGGCCTGCGCCACCAAATCGTGCATCAAGGGGAGCCTGGTTGGACTAAGAGGCAGTGGATTAAGGGTTCTGGGTTTCGGGGGGAGCAGGCGGAACCCAGCGCTGTGAACAGCTACCACGTACAAGGGGGTCCAGGCGAGTCATGAGTAAGTGGGTATACCTGTTTCGCGAAGGATCGGCCGAGATGCGCGACCTGCTGGGGGGCAAGGGTGCAGGAGCCTCGGAGATGACCCGCGCAGGCCTCCCGGTCCCACCGGGATTCACCATTACCACCGAGGCGTGCAACGCGTACAACTCCCTTGGTAAGGAGTTCCCTGAAGGGATGTGGGAACAGGCGTTAGCAGCCTTGAAGATTGTTGAGGAACAAGCGGGCAAAGGCTTCGGCGACAAGCAGAACCCGCTCCTGGTGTCCGTTCGCTCCGGCGCCCGTGTGTCGATGCCGGGCATGATGGAGACGGTGCTGAACCTGGGCCTCAACGACGAGACTTTGGAGGGCCTAGTAGCCAACACGGGCGACCCTCGGTTCGCGTACGACGCGTACCGGCGTTTCCTCCAGATGTTCGGGCGGATCGTGCTGGACATCGACCCTCATAAATTCGAGGAGAAGCTGGAGGAGACGAAACGGGTGACGGGCGCCGTCAGCGACGCCGACCTCACGCCGGAGGCGCTGCAGGGCTTGGTCGGGACGTTCAAGTCCGTCATCGCCCAGGAGACAGGCAGTTCCTTCCCAAGCGACCCCTACCGGCAGTTGGACCTGGCCGTGCGGGCGGTCTTCAACTCCTGGGACGCCAAGCGGGCCCGGGACTATCGTGAGTTTTATAAGATTCCCCACGACCTGGGGACGGCGGTCAACGTGCAGACGATGGTGTTCGGGAACATGGGGCCGGACTCCGGGACGGGGGTAGCCTTCACCCGCAACTACAACACGGGCGAGCGGGTGCTCACGGGAGAGTACCTGGAGAACGCCCAGGGGGAAGACGTGGTAGCCGGGATCCGGACCCCCAGGCCCATCGCTCAGTTGCGTCAGGATCTGCCGTCGGCATACGAGGACCTTGTGCGGCATGCAAAGGTGCTGGAAGAGCACTACCGGGACATGCAAGACCTGGAGTTCACCGTCGAACATGGGCGGTTGTACATGTTGCAGACGCGTGCCGGGAAGCGGTCCGCCAGTGCGTCCGTGAAGATCGCAGTGGAGATGGTCCATGAGGGCTTGATCTCCAAGGAAGAGGCAGTGCAGCGGGTAGAGGCGGAGCAGATCGAGCTCTTGCTGCACCGGCAGATCGACCCTGAGGCCGAGGTGAAGGTCATCGCCAAAGGGCTGAATGCCTCTCCCGGCGCGGCCACCGGCAGGGTCGTGTTCGACGCCGACAGGGCGGAAGCCGGGGCCCGTCACGGCGAGAAGCTGATCCTGGTCCGGCCGGAGACCAACCCTGACGACGTCCACGGCATCATCGGCGCGCAGGGCATCCTGACGGCTAGGGGTGGCGCCACCAGCCACGCCGCCGTCGTGGCGCGGGGCCTCGGCAAGCCCTGCGTCGCCGGGTGTGAGGCGTTGCAGATTGACGTGGACCGGAGCCGCTTCTCGGTGGATGGAGTAACCGTGCAGGAGGGTGACGTCATCACCATTAACGGCTCTACCGGTGAGGTCATCCTGGGCGACGTCCCGCTCATCGAGCCGGCTTTGTCTCCGGAGCTTCAAGAACTGCTGTCCTGGGCCGACCAGACCCGACGGCTACAGATCTGGGCCAATGCGGACTACCCCCGAGACGCCGCGAAGGCGCTGGAGTACGGCGCCGAGGGCATCGGCCTCTGCCGCACGGAGCACATGTTCTTCGAGCCCGAGCGGCTCATCGTGATGCGGCAGATGATCCTGGCGGGACACGACCGGGAGCAGTACCTAGAGGCCATAAGGGAACTGGAGGGGTTTCAGACCAGCGACTTCACGAAGATCCTGGAGGTGATGGACGGGCTGCCCGTGGTCATCCGGTTGCTGGATCCCCCGCTCCACGAGTTTCTGCCGCGCTACGACGAGCTCTTGGAGGAGGTCATCGAGGCGCGGCACGGTTCGACGGGATCAGGCCCTTCGACGGACTCAGGGAACGCTAAGGCCGATCTGGAGGAGAAGGAGCGCCTGCTGCAGGCCGTCAGCCACCTACGAGAGGCGAACCCGATGCTCGGGCACCGGGGCTGCCGGCTGGGGATCCTCTATCCCGAGATGTACCAGATGCAGGTGCGTGCCATCCTGAACGCGGCCATCGCGGTGCAGCGCCAGGGCAAGCCGGCCCACCCGGAGATCATGATCCCCTTGATCGCCCACATCAACGAGCTTCGGACGATGAAGGAGGACCTGGTGCGAACGGCGGAAGAGACCCAGGCCGCCGCGGGCGTCCACGTCGATTACAAGTTTGGGACGATGATCGAGGTCCCCAGGGCAGCCCTGACCGCGGACGAGATCGCCCGGGAGGCCGAGTTCTTCTCCTTCGGGACCAACGACCTCACTCAAATGACCTTCGGGATCAGCCGCGACGACGCCGAGCGCGGCTTTCTGTTGCGCTATGTCGAACAGAAGCTGCTGCCGGAGAACCCCTTTCAGGTGCTGGACCGGGATGGAGTCGGGAAACTGATGGGATGGGCGGCGGAGCAGGGCCGGCGGATCCGGCCGGACC
>CAZPYZ010000146.1:0-8689 GCA_964590215.1 uncultured Dehalococcoidia bacterium
GCGTGAACCTGGGGTCTGGGGCGCAGCCCCAGTGTCACCGGCTTTCCGGCCGTGCGTCTAGGACGGCACCCTAACCAACGCCTCATTGGACAGGAAGGAACCATGCCGGTTAAGACAGTCCTCGAAGCCATTCGTGAGGGCCTGCGCGAGGAGATGCGGCGAGACCCCAGCGTTGTCCTCCTGGGAGAAGACGTGGGCGCCAAGGGCGGCGTCTTCCTCGCGACACAAGGGTTGGCCCAGGAGTTCGGCGAGGACCGGGTGATCGACACCCCTCTAGCCGAGTCCCTCGTCGCCGGCATGGCCATCGGTGCCGCCATGAACGGCTGCCGGCCCGTGGCAGAGATCCAATTCGCGGACTTCATCCACCCTGCGATGGACCAGATCATCAATGAGGCGGCCAAAGTTCGCTACCGATCCAATGGCGGCTATAGCTGTCCCATGGTGGTGCGCACCCCCTACGGCGGCGGCATCCGAGGAGCCCTCTATCACTCCCAGAGCGTCGAGTCCTTCTTCTGCCACGTCCCTGGCCTGAAGGTAGTGGCCCCCGCCACCCCCTACGACGCCAAGGGGCTCCTCAAGGCCGCCATTCGGGACCCGGACCCCGTCATCTATCTGGAGCACAAAAAGACGTACCGCCTGATTAAGGGGGAGGTCCCAGAGGAGGACTACGTGATTCCTATCGGCCAGGCAGAGGTCAAGCGGGAGGGTGAGCACGTCTCCGTGTTCTCCTACGGCATGATGCTCCACCACTGCCTGGCCGCGGCGGAGGTACTGGCGAGGGAAGGAATCAGCGCGGAGGTGGTTGACTTGCGCAGTCTCTTCCCCCTGGACGAAGACGCTATCATGGCCTCGGTGCGCAAGACCGGCAAGGTCCTCGTCGTGACGGAGGACACCAGCGTCTGCAGCGTTGCTTCGGAGGTGGCCGCGCGCGTCGCGGACAAGGCCTTCCTGGACTTGGACGCGCCCATCATGCGCCTCGCGGGACCGCACATACCGGCCATCCCCTACAGCCCGCCCCTGGAGGAGTTCTTCCTGCCCAACGAGGAGAAGATCGTCGAGGCTCTCCGCGCGCTGGTGGCCTTTTGACCGGGATTCCGACAGCCACGGCATACACGGCAACCGCAGTGCTAGAATCGGCACATGGCGAAAGAGGCAAGGATCGTCCGCATTCCCGGCATGAGAGGCGGCTCCCCAACCATTGAGGGGACGCGCATCACCGTGACCGACATCGTTCGAAGTTACTGGATGTACTTGCCGGAGATCGCTGCCTCGTACCGGCGGCCACCAAATCCCACGCAGGGACTTGTCGTCGGCATCGAGGCACTCGCGGACCAACTCCGCTTTCATTTCCAACGTTTGACCGCGGAGCAAGTCCGCACCGCCTTAGTGTACTGGTACCAGCACGAGGCGGAGATCCAGGATGAGCTAGATGAGGAGGACATCGCTGCGATACACGCGCGTCGCAGGTACTCCAACCTCACGTGAGCTTTCCGCTCTACCTCGATGAGCATGTAGACCCCGAGCTGGCCCAAGAACTGCGGGAAAGCGGGTTCGATGTTATGACCGCAACCGAGGCCGGCCTTTCAGGCACCGGGATACCCGACGACGGACAGCTCCAGTACGCAGCGGAGCACGGTCGCGTCCTCCTCACTTACGACGCCAGAAGCTTCCCCACCGCTGCGCAACGCTGGGTCGAATCAGGGGGCACTCATTCGGGTATTGTCCTTTGCCGTAGGCGTCCGACCGCGGAACTCTATCGCCCCGTGCTCCCTCTGTTCCAGTTGTACCGTGCCGGCGATTTGGAGAACGCAATCACCCGGCTGCCATCCGATCCCCAGCCCTGAAACCAGCCGCCTCCGCGGGCAAGAACGCCTGACCTCTTATGCCCTTCTTAGACCTACACGACTTCACCGCCTTTCTGGAAAAACAAGGGCAGCTCGCCCGCATCACGGCCTCGGTAGACCCCGCCCTCGAGATCGCCGAGATCACGGACCGAATTTGTAAAGCCGAGCGCGGCAATGTTGCCCTCCTATTCGAGAACGTCGCGGGCTCAAAAATCCCTGTCCTGATGAACGCCTTCGGCACCGAACGGCGCATGTGCTGGGCCCTGGGAGTGGATCGTCTAGATGACCTCGGCGACCGCGTCGCCAAACTCCTCGCCATGGACATCCCCCGCTCCCTCACCGACAAGCTGAAGAAGCTGATGCAAGTCAGCGAGGTCGCTCGCTTCGGTCCCAAGATAGTGGCAGGCGCCCCCTGCCAAGAAGTGGTCGAGACGGACAACCCTTCCCTGGAGGACATCCCCATCCTCCAGTGCTGGCCAAAGGACGGCGGCCGCTACATCACCCTCCCCCTGGTGTTCACCCGAGACCCCGTCGCAGGACGCCGCAACGTGGGCACCTACCGCCTGCAGCTCTACGACGAACGAACCCTCGGGATGCACTGGCACATCCACAAAGGCGGCGCCGAACATTACCGCCACATGCGGGACGCCGCCCCCGACGGCCGCCTGCCCGTGGCCATCGCCCTGGGCGGCGACCCCGTCACCATCTACAGCGGCTCCTGTCCCCTCCCCCCCATCGTGGATGAGATGGTTTTCGCTGGTTGGCTGCGCCGGGAAAGCGTGGCCATGGTCCGCTGCAAGACGGTTCCCCTTGAGGTCCCCGCTCAGGCCGAGATCGTCCTTGAAGGCTTCGTAGACGTGACGGAACTGCGCACCGAGGGGCCCTTCGGCGATCACACCGGCTTCTACTCCCTCGAGGATGAGTACCCCGTCTTTCACCTGACGGCCGTCACCAGGCGCCGCGATCCCATCTACCCCTCCATCATCGTCGGCAGGCCACCGATGGAGGATGGCTGGATGGGAAAGGCTACCGAGCGTATGTTCCTCCCCATCGTCCGCATGCTTCAGCCTGAGATCGTCGACATGGCCATGCCCTTCGAAGGCGTCTTCCATAATCTCGTCATCGTGTCCGTCAAGAAATCCTACCCTGGTCAGGCCCGTAAGGTGATGTACGGCATCTGGAGCAGCGGGCTTATGATGCTCACCAAGAACATCATCGTCGTGGATGAGGGCGTGAACGTCCACGATCCCCGAGAGGTAGTCTGGCGGGTCACCAACAATATCGATCCGCGGCGCGACGTGGTCTTCGCAGACGGTCCCCTGGACGCCCTCGACTTCGCCTCCCCCGTACCTCACTATGGTTCCAAGATGGGCATCGACGGCACACGTAAAGGCCCCATGGACGGCCACACCCGTCCCTGGCCCGAAGAAGTCCGCATGACCCCGGAGGTCAAGGCGCTGGTGGACCGCCGCTGGGCCGAGTACGGGATTGACCTTGGTTAAGAACAGGCCGGTGTCGCTGACCAGGCAGCCAGAAGCATCTGTCATTGCGAGCCGGCTCTCCGAGCACTCCCCGTCTGCGCACGATCCGGCGGGCGTGGCAATCTGGGGTCGGGGTGGCGTTACCTGCGCTCCCAGTGGCCTCCTTGTTAGCAGCTAAGCTCGCCGCGCAGCTCGAAAACATCCGTATCGAGCAGTCTATCTTCACCCTTCCCTTCGCCTACCTCGGTATGGTCCTCGCCGCCCGCGGTCTCCCGAGCTGGCACCAGTTCCTCTGGATCACCGCCGCCATGATCGGGGCCCGCACCTTCGGCATGAGCATGAACCGCCTGGCAGACCTTGATCTGGACAGAAGGCACCGCATCGCCAGAGACCGGCCGCTGCCGTCAGGCCGTCTCACCGTAAGGGAGGTCGGTCTTGTAGCCATCGGCGGCGTCTTCCTCACGATCTTCGCCGCCTGGCAGCTCAACCCCCTGTGCCTGGCCCTCAGCCCTGTCGCCTTCGGTATCCTGGGCGTCTACTCTTACATCAAACGGGTCAGCTGGTTGACCCACGTCGTCCTGGGGATAGCTCTCGGCGGCGCGCCCGCCGGTGGTTGGATCGCCATAACAGGCAGCCCCGACGGAGAAGCCCTGGTCCTCGGCTTGGTCGTCACCACCTGGGCCATGGGTTTCGATATCCTCTACGCATGTGGCGATGAAGCGGAGGACCGGCGCCTCGGTGTTCGCACGTTTCCCGTTTGTTTCGGCATCGCCCCCGCCCTCACTGCCTCCGCCCTGGTACACCTAGCGACCGCCGGGCTCCTCGCCGGGACCGGCCTCGCCCTCGATCTCTCGTGGCCCTATTGGGCTGGCGTCACCCTGGTCGCCGCGCTTCTCGCCTATGAGCACGTGCTGGTGACGCCAGGAGACCTATCCCGGCTGAATACCGCCTTCTTCAGAGTGAACGGCGCGATCTCCCTCCTCGTCTTCGGTGCGACTTTCGCCAGCCTCTATATTTGACCCCTCTCCGGGCGGGAGTTCAGAGCTCGGGGTGCTTGGGTCCGGTTGAACTGGTTTCAAGTGGGTTCAGGCTTCTGGGTCCAAAGGGGGTCTGGTGCGGAACCCGGAACTCGGAACCGTTTCCCTCCGTCTCACCCTTTGACAAAGGTTTACAGGTCCCTTAGGTTAGTATAATAGTTCATTGATAGAGAAGTATTAGCCAATGCCTAACGAGACCCGCGAGGCCATCTACCAGCGCATCCTGGAGGGCTTCACCGCCGTCTCCCGTCACTGCCGTCAGCGAGACTTTCCGGAGGAGCTACAGAGCTTGGACCTCACGATGGCGCAAATGAAAGCTATCTGGTTCCTCCAGCAGGGCGCCGCCCATATGAGCCGCATCGCCTCGGCCCTCGGCGTCGCTCTCCCTTCCGCAACCGCGACGGTGGAGCGACTGGTGCAACGTAGCCTGGTCGTCCGCAATGTGGACCCCGCAGATCGCCGCCTCGTGGTCTGCACCCTGACTGAGAAGGGGCAGGCTCTCGCCCGCACCTTCGAGGAATTCCAGCGAACCGCCTTTACCGACCTCCTCGCGTCGCTGACCGAGGAGCAGTTGCAAACCGTACTTCAAGCCGTGACCATCCTTCAGAAAGCCTCTTCGCTGCCCCCGCGAGAAGGCACGGACCAGGACAACGGCGTTCTACTCCCACGAAAAGGCACCCGTTAGATGCTGGGGCGCTTACGCATGTTGTTTCACGTCACCTACGCACCTTGGACTTTGGACTTCGAACGTGGAGCCTTGGACCTAGGTCCTCGTCCCTCGTCCCTCGTCCCTCGTTACTCGTTACTCGTTACTCGTCCCCATGTGGCTCTCTGACCTCTCCATCCGTCAGCCGGTATTCGTGACCATGGTCATGATCGCCCTGGCCGTGCTCGGGATCATCTCGTTCACCCGTATGGGCGTCGACCTTTGGCCCGACGTCTCATTCCCCGTGGTCGCTATTTCTACAGCCTATCCCGGCGCCGGTCCCGAGGAAGTCGAAACCTCGGTCACCGATCCCTTGGAGGAGGCTTTGCGAACCGTCGCCGGCGTGGAGAAGATGCGCTCCACCTCTTCCGAGGGGCTCTCCGTCATCATCATGGAGTTCTACATCGGCTATCCCCTGGACAGGGCCGCCGCCGACGTCCGCGACCGGGTGTCCACGGCCGTGGCCTCGCTGCCGCGGGACGTCCGGGACCCCTTGATCCAACGCTTCGACCCCGACGTCATGCCTGTGCTAACCCTGGCGGTCGCGCCGAAGGAGGGGGACCTCTCCCCCTTGGAAGTCCGCTGGATAGCCGACGAGCGCATCAAACCGCGCCTGGAGCGTATCGACGGCGTAGCCGCGGTGACCGTCCAAGGTGGATTGGAGCGGGAGATCCGCGTTGACCTGAACCTGGACGCCCTCCAGGGCCGGGGCCTCTCACCCGCCCAGGTGACCGCTGCTTTACGCGCCCACAACGCTAACGTGCCCGGCGGGCGCCTCACGGAGGGGAGCCGGGACGTGTTGCTCCGGACCAGCGGCGAGTTTCGTCGTTTGGAGGACATCGGTCGCGTCGTGGTGGGAACCACAGCCGGGAGTCCGCCAGCCTTGCCTGGAGAGCTACCCGTCCTCGGAAGGCCCATCCCCATCTATCTCAGTGAAGTCGCAACCGTCCGGGACGGGTTCAAGGAGGTGACCACCCAGTCCCGCCTGAACGGACGGGAAGCCGTCGCCCTGACCGTCCAGAAGCAGTCAGGGAGCAACACGGTCCAGGTCAGCCGTCGTGTCAAAAATGAGCTTTCCTCTCTCCAGCAGGAAGCCGGACTGGGCGTCACCGCCGTCTGGGATGGCGCGTCCTTCATCGAAGAGTCCCTCAACGACCTCATCGTCGCGCTCTTGATGGGCGCGCTCGCCGCCACCGTCGTCGTGTTCCTCTTCTTCGGGGACCTTCGCAATACGTTAGTGACCGTGGCCGGCCTCCCGGTCATCGTTATGGGGACTCTTGCCGTCATGTATGCCGTCGGCTTCACCGTGAACATGGTCTCCATGATGGCCATCTCTCTCAGCATCGGCCTGCTCATAGACGACGCTATCGTGGTCCGGGAGAATATCCTCCGCCACATGGACGCTGGCGCCTCACCCGCCGAGGCGGCGAGTCGCGGCACCGGCGAGATCGCCTTCGCCGTCCTCGCCGTCACCCTTACCCTCGTCTCCGTCTTTCTCCCGGTCGCTTTCGCCACGGGGATCATCGGCATGTTCTTCAAGGAGTTCGGCATTACCGTTGCTGTCGCGGTCCTCATCTCCCTGTTTGAGGCCTTCACCCTCGCCCCCATGCTCTCGGCGAAGTTCTTCAAGTCCAGGAGCTCCCCTCTCCTTCTTGGAGAGGGCCAGAGTGAGGGCGATCCCGATGAACTACCGCGACGCCCGCATCTCTTCGACCGCGTCGCCGACCGCTACGCTCGTCTCCTTGCCTGGGCTCTCCACCACCGCTGGGCAGTCGTCGCGGGCACTGTCGCGGTGCTCCTCGGCAGCTTTGCCCTGGTCCCCTTCATTGGCTTCACCTTCACTCCTACCTCCGACGCCGGCTTCTTCAGCGGCTCCTTGGAGCTTCCGCCGGGGACGGCCCTCCAGGAGTCGGACAGTGTCGCCCGGTACATTGAAGGCGTTATCCGGGATTTATCAGAGGAGCCGGATATCTACGCCAGTGTCGGCTCGGAAGCCAATCCAGAACGGGTCTCCTTCTTCATCAAGATGCCCCACGGGGTGAAGTCCCGCCCCCTCTTGCAGCGGGCCCGGGAGGCCCTTGCGGATATCCCTGGGTTGCAGTTCAGCACCGACCAGTTCAATGCGGGCGGAGGCGCCGCGGCCGAAACGGTGCAGGGGCGGCCGGTCCAGCTAAGCGTCAGCGGCGACCTCTCTCTTGAGGAGTTGGACCTCATCTCTCAGCGTGTCCTGGAACGAGTCAAGCAGGTGCCCGGCGTGGTGGAACCGGATCGCTCTTTCCGGCCCGGCAAGCCGGAGCTGCGCCTGGACATCGACCGCGATCGAGCAGGGGAAATGGGCTTAAGCCCCACCGCCGTCGGAGAGATCGTGCGAGTGCTCTGGAATGGCGAGACCCCAACAAAGCTGCGGCAAGGCCGGACCGAGACGGACATTACCGTGCGACTGAGGGAGGAGGACCGCCGCCGCACGGCCGATATCCTCGCCCTGAATCTCATGACCCCCCGTGGGGCTGTGGTTCCCTTGGGCTCTGTCGCCCACGCGACCTACGCTTCCGGGCCGGCCCGGGTGCAGCGATTAGATGGTGAGCGCCAGGTCGTCATCGGCTCGGACTTCAAGGACAGGGCCCTGGGCGACGTCCTCAACGACATCACCGCGGGCCTGGAAGACTTGGGCCTACCACCTGAGGTCCGGACACGGTGGCTTGGGGATTCCCAGCAGGCCCAGGAGGCGGCAGCCTCGCTCATGTTTGCCCTGCTCCTCGCCGTTATCTTCGTCTACATGGTGCTCGCCTCCCAGTTCGGCTCCTTCCTGCACCCCCTGACCATCATGGCGGCCCTGCCGCTTTCCTTCAGTGGCGCCTTCATCGCCTTGCTCACCACCGGCAAACCCCTCGACATGGTGGCCTTCATCGGCCTGATCATGCTCATGGGCTTGGTCACCAAGAACTCCATTCTCCTGGTGGACATGATCCTCCGGCTGCGCCGCGCCGGTCAGGCCCGGGAAGAAGCCATCCTCGTGGCAGGCCCGGTGCGCCTGCGGCCCATCCTCATGACCACCATCGCCATGGTCGCCGGGATGTCGCCCACCGCTCTCAGCCTGGGATCCGGTTCCGAGTTCCGCTCCCCCATGGGCGTCACGGTCATCGGTGGGCTCATCACCTCGACGCTGCTGACCCTGGTGGTCGTACCTATCCTTTATACTGTCCTGGATGACCTGCAGCGGCTGCCGCAGCGCCTGCGCAGCCGTTTTCGCCGGAGCCCCCAGCTCCCCGAGGAGCTGCCCGCAGTAAGGGTCTAGAAGTGACGCCTGATGCGTTATGCGTGTCTCCCCTCCGTTCACGTAGCACGCACCGCGCATCACGTACCTGCACATCAGACGCCACGTATAGTTAATGTGGGAGAACCGAACATGGATCAACGGAACAAGCGTCTGCCCGCGCGAGTCGTCCTGGCTGGGATTGTGTTGAGTGCCCTCGGCCTCACCGCATGCAGCCAGAGCGGCGGCCAGCAGTCCGCCGCACGGGCCCCGGTACCCGTCCGAGTGGCGAAGGTCACCAAGGGCTCCATCTCCTCAACCTTGTCCTATTCCGGTGAGCTTCAGCCCGTGGACCAGGTCGAGCTCCT
>CAZPYZ010000147.1:0-8667 GCA_964590215.1 uncultured Dehalococcoidia bacterium
AAGAGCTCGGGCATCACCTGCGCCAGGTGGCCATGGTCTCTTCGATTTTCTCCGCGTCTCTACTGACACCGTACTCGCCGGGTATGTACTTGGCGGGGGGACGGTCGAGATTGATGGTCACACGCTCGAGGGGCAGCTCGATAGACGGGCGGTCCTCGTAGGAGACGTTCATCACGGGCTCACCAGCCTGCATCGCCTGGATCTGCTTTTTCAGCAACTGGCGGAAGAGGATGATCCCCTTGTCCGACTCGCCCAGCTTTTCCAGGTTGCGCTGGGCGATAGGGGTCGGGCCCTGGCTAGCCCACGCCATGTAGTCCTGGTTGAAGGTGGAGTCCACGATGAACTTCCCTTCCTCGTCGAAGATGGGGACCAGACGGGCCGGGATCGACTCCTGGGCTGGCGCCTCAAGGCCTGGCGCCGACCGCCAGGTGTAGAGGGACACATGGAAGGTCTTTTCGTCGTCGATAGGGACGCGCCACTGCATGGTGCAGGAGTACTGGTTCCCCACCAGGAGGATATTGGGAAACATGATGGGATGCCCGACCTTCCAGGCGTCCTCCTCCTCGGTGGAGCCGCTGGCGATACGGCGCTTGATGATCCCGTGTTCGAAGACGTCGAAGCCGATGCGCTGGTGCTGTAGAGGGATGCCCCGGGTACGCCGGTCGGCCTGCCCTAGCTTCTGAAGCACGGTGCCGCCGAAGTAGCCGTGCAGCCACTCGGTGTGGACGGGGTCGAGGGAGTTCTCCTGGCACTGGAGCCAGTTGCAGGGCAGCTCGGTGATGCAGATGTCCCGCACGGCGTTCCCCCAGACCTGGGGCTCCCAGCGGGGCAGCACCGGCACCGGCGACGGGCCCAGGTACGCAAAGATGATGCCGGACAGCACCTCGACGGGGTAGGCCTTCAGCCCGCACTTCTCCCGAAACCGGCTATCGGGGCGCACAGTGGTCTCGAAGGGCTGGTCCACGCAGCGGCCTTCGTGGTCGAACTTCCAGCCGTGGTACTGGCAGCGCAGGCCGTCTTCCTCGACAATGCCGTAGGCAAGGTTCACACGGCGGTGGGAGCACCAGCGCTCGATGAGGCCCAGCTGGCCTGAGGTGTCCCGGAAGAGGACGAGGTCCTCGCCAAGGATCCGGACCTCTTTCGTGCCGAAGAAGCTGGCGTCCAGCTCTGCCACCGCGCCGATAGGATGCCAGTAGCGGCGCATCAGCTCCCCCATGGGGGTCCCAGCGCTGACACGTGTGAGCAGTTCGTTGTCCTGGATGCTGAGCATGGACGGCCTCCTCGAGGGCTACGATTACGTTGCGGATGCCATCAGCATAGGATTCGACCCGCCCGGCGTCAACTTCGGTTCTGCTATCATCCTGCCACCACAGGGAGGGAGGCTTATCATGCCGTACCCGCTGTTGCTGCGCACGATGTTGGAACGAGCGCGCACGTTTTTTCCAGAGAACTCCATTATGACCCGCACCACTGAGGGGCGCTTCAGGTACACCTGGGGCCAGATGTACCAACGCACAGCCAGGTTGGCGGGGGTGCTGGAGCAGTTGGGGGTGTGCCCCGGCGACCGGGTCGGGACCTTCGCATGGAACAATCACCGGCACCTGGAGCTGTACTTCGCGGCGCCTTGCTCGGGGGCGGTTCTTCACACCCTGAACATCCGGCTGTTCCCTGAACAGCTGGTCTACATCATCAACCACGCCGAGGACAGGCTCCTCTTTCTCGACCCGGACCTGGTGTCCCTCATCGAACCCATCGCCGGACACCTGAAGACGGTCCGCGCGTACGTGGTGCTGGGCGACACCGTGCCGGACACGACACTCTCTCCCGTCTACGCCTATGAGGAGCTGCTGCGGGACGCAACAGATGCGTACCGGTTCCCGGAGGATCTGGACGAGAACACCCCTGCGGCGATGTGTTACACCTCCGCCACCACGGGGAACCCGAAGGGCGTCCTATACAGCCACAGGACGCTTTACTTGCACACGGTCCACCAGTGCACCACAGACGTCATGCAGCTGTCCGAGAGGGACGTGATCCTGCCAGTCGTGCCGATGTTCCATGCGAACGTGTGGGGGCTCGCCTGGTCTGCGGCGTTCATTGGGGCCAGCCTGGTGCTGCCCGGGCCTCGCCCGGACGCGCGAGCCATCGCTCAACTGATCCAAGAGGAGCGGGTCTCCCTGGCCGCAGGGGTACCGACGGTGTGGATTGGGGTGCTGGAGCTCCTGGAGAAGGAACGCTACGATCTCAGCAGTCTCCGGTGGATCCTCTCTGGCGGTGCGGCCGTTCCCCGTTCCCTCATCGAGGGCTTTGACAAGCGAGTCGGGGCCCCCATCTTACATGGGTATGGGATGACCGAGGCTGCGCCTCTGACCCATATTGGGCGCCTTAAGAGTGCCCTCGATGGGCTCCCTGAGGCCGAGCGGTACCGGATGCGGGCGAAGCAGGGGCTGCTGGTGCCCGGACTGGAGATGCGTCTGGTGGATGAGGAGGGAAACCAGCTCCCCTGGGACGGCAAGGCCATGGGGGAGCTGCTGCTGCGGGGACCGTGGATGGCTGCGGAGTACTACAGGGATGAGCGGACCGCGGAGGCGTTCCGGGACGGTTGGTATCACACCGGCGATGTGGCCACCATTGACCCCCAGGGGTACCTAGAGATCGCGGACCGGACCAAGGACATGGTGAAGAGTGGGGGGGAGTGGATCTCCTCCGTGGACCTGGAAAACGAGCTGATGGGCCACCCGGCGGTGCGGGAAGCCGCGGTCATCGCAGTGCCGCACCCCCGCTGGCAGGAGCGGCCTGTCGCTTGCGTTGTGCTTAAGGAGGGCCATTCTGTGGAGGAGAAGGTCCTCCTGGAGTTTCTGGCGCCGAAAGTCGCCCGCTGGTGGCTCCCGGACCGCGTGGTGTTCGTGGAGGAAGTTCCGAAGACAGGCGTGGGAAAGTTCGATAAGAAGGTGCTTCGCGCTCGCTTCGAAGGTTTGTTCACAGGGGCCCCGTGACGGCTGAGCTTGGTAAGATCCTGATCCTGACCGGGGTGTTCATCGCCTTGGTTGGTCTGGTGTTGGTGTTTCTGCCGCGCCTGCCGGGGGACACCCTCGTCCAGAAGGATGGAGTGACGTTCTACTTCCCCGTGGTGACGATGATTGTCGTGAGCGTGGTGGTCACCCTCCTCTTGAATGTCATCCCGCGCCTCTTCAGGTAGACCAGCGACGTGCCCTTACCCTGACCCTCCCACGGCAGGCAAGGGTATTTGCCATCAGTGAGGACCTCCGACTTCGACTATCCGCTCCCCGCTGAGCTCATCGCCCAAAAACCTGCTGAGCCGCGGGATAGTGCCCGGCTGCTGATAGTGCACCGGGATACGGGGAAGCTGGAGCACCGGGTCTTCCGAGACATCACCGACTACCTGGGACCAAACGATGTGCTGATCCGGAATGATACGCGGGTGGTGCCGGCGCGCTTGCGTGGACGCAAGGTTGGCACGAATGGAAAGGTCGAGGTGCTGCTGCTGCGGCGCCACCCTGGGGCAATGCCCGTCTCGCATGACGACAACGTCTGGGAGGCGTTGGTGCGGCCGGCCGGGCGTCTCCGACCGGGGCACCGTATCGAGTTCGAGATGGCGCAGCCCTGCGCGGGTGCACAGCCACGGATGCCTGTGCTCCACGCAGGTTCGGAGGTTCCTTCGACCGGGCCAGTACCGCGTGCAGGTGACGGCCCGCTGAACGCCGAGGTCATTGGCGCCAGTGGCGAAGGGACGCGGCTCCTGCGGTTTCCCGATGGCACGGCGCTGGAGCGGTGGGGTGAGACGCCGCTGCCCCCTTACATCCGTGAGCCGATACCGGACCCGGAGCGGTACCAAACTGTGTACGCCCGGGAGCCCGGGAGCGCGGCGGCGCCCACTGCGGGGCTCCATTTCACACCAGAGCTGCTCACCCGTCTCCAGGCCCAAGGGGTCGAGATCATCTCATTGACCCTCCACATCGGGCTGGACACCTTCCGGCCGGTACGCCAAGAGGACCCAAGAGAGCATGGCATCCACAAGGAGTTCTATCACCTCACGGCCGAAGCGGCGCAGGGTGTGACTGCCGCAGCCCAGGCCGGGAAGCGCCTGGTCTGCGTGGGAACCACATCGGTGCGGGCGATGGAGGACGCGGCCCGACGGGCGGGCTGGGGACCTGGAGGGCGTTCCACGGGGGTCCGGCCCTTCGCGGGCTTCACGGGCCTGTACATCCTTCCAGGGTTCGAGTTTCTGGCAGTGGACGCGCTGATTACCAACTTTCACCTGCCCCGCACTACCCTCCTGATGCTGGTCTCGGCCTTCGCGGGCAGAGACTTGGTCTTGCGGGCCTACGACGAGGCCGTCCGCCTCAGGTACCGGTTTTACTCCTTCGGCGATGCGCTGCTTATCTTGTAGACATGAGGTACGAGGTATGGGGGCAGCAGGCTCAACAACAAGTGGTCACTTGTCATGCGCGTCGCTTTCGCTAACTGGCTTGGCAGGAACCTGGGATCCTAGCCGCAAAGTCTGGCGGGGCGGGGAAGGAAAGCCGCGGAGCATCCGAGGCCTATCCTGAGCCCAGTCGAAGGAGTGGGGGGCGGGCTCACCGATCCGGGGCTGGGCAGCTACAGCCATGACAAACAACTGATCCACTAGGCGCGTAGAGCATCTTCCCGTACAATAGCGGCCAGGATGCGCCCGGACCGGCCTCTCCCCGCAGTAACCGGCCAGTGGGTCTCACCAGGCTCCGCCTGCGGCTGATCCTGGTGTCTGCCCTGCTGTCAGGTTCTCTCCCAGCAGTCACCACCGCCGTCACTTCCCTGGTCCCTAGGGCGCAAGGCGCATCTAACCTCCTCACCAACCCGGGATTCGAGGCTGGGGTCGTCGGCTGGTCGGTTCCGCAGGGGGTGTCACTCTCCGCGGTGGAAAATCCCCGGCGAAGCGGCCTCCTCGCGGGCGAGTTGACTCACAGCAGCACCGCTTCCTTGGGTTTCTTCCAAACGGTTGCGGCCCTCGCGGGAGCGACTTACACCTTCGGGGCTTGGTGTCGTAAGGACGATCCCAACGTCGTTCAGGCGCGGATCAGGCTGGTCTGGATACCCGCGAACGGAACGCCGAGTTCACCGAGCCTCACTGTGAACGGCCCCGCCTTTCAGGAGTTGGTCGCCGGGCCCGCGGTGGCGCCGCCGGGGACCCAGTCGGTCAGGGCAGAGGTGGTGACCGAGGCAGCGGTACTCGGCGTGGCCGGGACCATCCACTGTGACGACCTCTCACTCACCGAGGCTGCACCCGCAGCCACGGCTACCGCCACGGACACCCCTGTCCCAACTGCGACCATGACGGGTACAAGCACGCCCACGCCGTCCCCTTCGCCGACGTCGACTCCGACGGCGACGGGCACGAGCACGCCTACCACCACCCCGAGCCCGTCAGCTACGGCAACGGGAACGCCAACTTCGACAGGGACGAGTACACCCATCGCGACACCCTCTGCTTCACCCACAGCGACCTCGACTCTCACGCCTGTGCCCACGAACACCGGGACGGGGACGGCCACGGCAGGCCCATCGGCTACCCAGACGGCCGTGTCTCTTACCCCTACTCCCACTTCTGTATCCGCACCCGCAAGCGGCGGCGCCGTAGGGGGTGGCGGTGATTCCGGTGCTACGGCAACGCCTACGCCAAACCCAGCGGCCGCGGGCGGTGTTGTCATCAACGAGGTCATGGTCGATCCCGTAGTCTCAGGACGGGACCAGCAGTTCGAGTGGGTCGAGCTGTGGAACTCCACCGCGTTCGGCATCTCCCTCGCCGGATGGAGCCTTGGGGACAACGCCGAGGCTGATCCCTTGCCCCCTTTGACGATTCCCGCCTTTGGCTTCGCGCTCATCGCCGGTTCACCCCAGGCGGTTCCCGAGGTCCCCGCCGGCGTTTGGATGGTGTTACCGGAGGACGGCACCATTGGAAACGGCCTGGCGAACACGGGGGACCGTCTGGTGCTGAAGGACGGCGCGGGTCGCGTCGTCGATGCCCTATCTTGGGGGAGTGATGCGTCGGTGAACCAGCCGCCCTGCCCAGCATCGCGAACGGGCCGGTCCCTTCAGAGGATCGGGTCATCGAGCGGGTCCCAATGCCGGTTTCAGGAAAACCCCTCACCCTCGCCCGGCCTGCCGAATATCCCCGTGCCGTCTCCGACTCCTAACGTCCCAACTCCAACGGCCGTTCCGACTCCTGCCGGCATGACCCACGGGACCTTTTTCCCAGCCGTCTCCAAGCGAGGGTAATCAGGGACGGATGTCGCTTGAAGGGCGCTCTCGCAGCACCTGGGCATTCATTCCATTGATCCTCATCTCCTCTTTCCTCTTGGGCTTCGGGCCTCCGATGCTGGTGGAATCCGACGACGTACGGCTTCCCGTCGGCACGCAGCAACTGGCGCGAATGCAGGCGGGCCAGCCGCCCGCCAACATCGGGCAAGCGTCGCTGATTATGGACTTGGCCACGGGAAGCGTCACCTTCCAGCGAAACTCGCGCCTGCGGGTGGCCCCTGCCAGCCTCACCAAGGTCATGACCGCGGTGGTCGCGATGGAACGGTCGAGGCTGGACCAGGAGGTGACCATCACGCCGGAGGACCTCGTGGACGGATCGACCATGGGGCTGCGCCCGGGGGACAAGGTGACGGTGGAGCACTTGCTCTGGGGGCTGCTGGTCCCGTCCGGGAACGACGCAGCCCAGGCCCTGGCCCGAGCGGTGGGCCAGGGATCGACGGGCCGCTTTGTGGGATGGATGAACGAGAAGGCGCGGGTCCTCGGGCTGACGGATACCCAGTTCCGCAACCCTCACGGGCTTGACGTAGATGGCCACTACAGCAGCGCCTATGATCTGGCGGTGCTCAGCCGGTACGCCTTGCGGCGGCCACTCTTCGCCCGCATCGTGGCGAGCAAGGAACAGCACCTAGAGGCTAGTCGAAGCTTCTACCTGCGAAACACCAACCAGTTCCTTACGCTGCAGACGCTGTCCCAGGGGGTCAACGGGGTCAAGACCGGTTTCACCGACAGAGCAGGAGACTGCCTGATAGCGTCGGTGGACCGCGGTGGGCGTCGGGTGCTGGTGGTGGTAATGGGGGCAGCGGACCGAGCCGCCTCGGCCTCGGCTCTGATCGAATACGCCTACAGCCAGTTTACGTGGGCCACACCCCCCCTGCTGGACCCAAGCTCGGCAGGATACGACCAACGGTTCAGAGCGGCGGCGGTGATGCTGCCGCTCTGGGATGTGCCGTATCTGACCGCATCTGTGCAGATGGGCCGTGAGGCGTTGCCGCTTCCCTTCTCCGCGCCGGTTGGAGTCCTATCCTTTTCCGTTGGGGGGAGACAACAGGGACGGGCGCCCGTGTACCAGGGCCGGGAACCGGGAGCCTCGTTGGTGGGGAGGGTTCAGGGCCAGGCAGGGCCCTGAGGATGCGTGGTTTGGCTTGGCATGGCGCTGGAGCGACTCCAAAAGTATCTCGCCTCTGCCGGAGTGGGGTCCAGACGGCACTGCGAGAAGCTGATCCTGGCGGGGAGGGTGGCGGTGAACGGGCGGACGGTCACCGAGCTGGGTGCAAAAGTGGACCCGGAACACGACCGGACCACCCTTGATGGGCAGCCGCTGAAGCTTCCCGAAAGTCACACCTACCTGCTGCTGAACAAACCGCCCGGCTATGTGGCCACCGCGGCGGACGAGCGCGGCCGGCCAACGGTGCTGGATCTCGTGCAGGCGGGTGGAGCGCGGGTGTTTCCGGTGGGCCGGTTGGACATGGACAGCGAAGGGCTGCTCCTCCTCATCACCGACGGCAGACTCGCGCAGCGCCTGACCCACCCAAGGTACGGCATCGAGCGAGAGTACGAGGTGACCCTCGCCGGGATCCCCTCCGAGGAGGGCCTGAAGAGGCTGCGCCAGACTGCGGAAGTCGCGGGGCGGAAGGTGGCGCCCAAGCGGGTGAACCTGGCACCTGTGCCGCTCCCCGTGGGATTGGTCGCCGGGGACCAGCCGCCAGCCGCCGGTCGTTCTCCTGCGTCTTTCAGGGTGCGAATGGTGTTGATGGAGGGGCGGAAACGAGAGGTGCGCGAGCTGGCACGAGCGGCTGGTTACAGAGTGTTGCGGCTGGTCCGCGTCCGCTACGGGCCGCTGCGCCTCGGGCAGCTGCAGCCGGGAGCCTGGCGCCGGCTGCGGCCCGCAGAAGTCCATCGCTTGTTGCTCGCGACGAGGCTCGTGGTCAGGGATGACGCATGAGAACGAGGTAAGGGGTTAATCACACATCCCGTATGACGTATCACGCATCACGTATCACGCGTCACCCATTGGTTGTGTGGTCGCGCCGACACTTGCAAAGGGCCTTGCCGCGGCGTATAGTGCCGCAAACTGGGTCTGAAGGAAGGGGACTGTTCAGTGGCTTTTAGCGACCGGACCATTACCTGCGTCGATTGCGGCCAATCCTTCGTGTTCTCCGCCGCCGAGCAAGAAGTGTTTGCGAACCGGGGCTTCACCAACGATCCGAAGCGCTGCCCAAGCTGCAGGGCCGCCCGCCGGGGTGACCGGTCTGGAGACGGCGGCGGGTCCTACCGCAGCTACGGGGGCCCGCGCCAGATGTTCGACGTCGTCTGCGCCTCGTGCGGCAAGCCGGCCCAAGTGCCCTTCGA
>CAZPYZ010000148.1:0-8640 GCA_964590215.1 uncultured Dehalococcoidia bacterium
CCAAGGCAGCGGCGGAGATGCCATGCGTTGCTTACGGGGCTGAGCATCCTGGCAAAGCTGCTTCCCTCACGCCCGCCTCGATGAAGAGGCGGGACCACCACCGAGAAAATCGAGAGCAGGCGCGTTCGCCTTTGCACTGCCAGCATTCCCCCCAAGGCCAGCCAGGGGAGCGCGAGGGCGTCAGGCGCCCAGGCCATGCCCGCCTGAGCCAGGAGCAGCCGCTGGACCGCAAGCCCACCCGTCCCCGCCACCCACGCCGAGGGGACCAGTAGGCCTGCCGGTTGCCGCCACGCACCCAGGGCGAGGAGCAATGCCAGCCCCGCCAGCGTGGCGGCCACCTGAGCCCCGAAAAAGGCGATGTTCATCGGTGCCTGCTAGCGTCTGCGGGAACCTGGTACCCGTTTTCCTTCTGAACAGTGGCGGTCCCCCCGTCCCTTACTCGATACAGACACCCCTCGGCGGTGCACCTCAGCGGTGCGAGCCTCTCCACGAACGGCTCCAGCCGGGTCCCTTGGGACCCGTACCAGAGGACACAGCCCCCCGAGTGTTCGTCCAGGTTTGCGGCGGTAAATCCGTCCACGCTCTGGACCACGTCCAAACGCTGAGGATAAAGGAGGTAGCTGCCCCACATCCACGCGGCCGGTTCGTCACTCAGCAGCAGGAGGCGCGGCGCCTGCTGACAGGCGTTCTGCGCGGCCGCCATCAGGACGTTCAGCGCTCCGGCGGATGACTCGGTCCACAGATCTGGGTAAGCCTCTGCCGCCGGCGGGGCGCGCACCGCCGTCAACCAGGCACTCCAGGCGATGGGGACCCCGGGGTAAGATCCCACCAGAACCGCGGTGGAACTGATGGCTAGGCGTGCGGCACCTAGTAGCCGCCTCCACTTACGATGAGGCAGAGACGCGCGTTCCTCAGGGGAGGTCCCGCGGGCAGGGAACGCAGGCATACCTCCGTGGCGGTGGGCACCAGGCCCTGGAGGAGCTGGCGCCGGAAATCTGCTCCCGCTCAGGTGTGGCAGCCACTAGGAGGCGTCGGGTCGTTCCGCTGCCGTCCGCCGCTGCCTCGCGACCAGCCAGCGAGCCTTCTGATCGGCCCGGACGTCGGGGTCAGGCGCGCGGAACCCTTCCAGAAAGCCCCGGGCGAAGGGAGCAAACCGTCCCTCCACGATGGCGGCGCGCGCCTCTTCCGCCAACCGTATCATGAACCGGACGTTGTGGAGCGAGGCTAGGTGATACGCGAGCAACTCCGCCGCGTTGAATAGATGATTCAAGTACCCTGCTGAGAAATGCGTGCATGTCGGGCAATCGCAGCCCGGCAGGACCGGAGCCTCCTCCTCCCGCAAGCGGGCGTTCCGAATGTTCACTCTCCCTTCAGGGGTGAGGAATGCACCGTTGCGAGCGAGGCGTGTCGGAAATGAGCTATCGAACAGGTCCACCCCCCGGGCGATGCCTTCCAATAAGTCGTCGGGAGCCCCCACGCCCATGAGGTACCGGACTCGTTCCACGGGCAGCTCCGGTGTCACCGTCTCCACCATGCGCCAGGTCTCGGTCTTGGGCTCGCCCAGACTGAGGCCGCCGATGGCGTAGCCGGGGAAGTCCATCTCGCGTAGCGTGCGAGCGGACCACCGCCGCAAATCGGCGTCGAGGCCGCCCTGCACGATCGCGAACAGTGCCTGATCCGGCTGGCTGTGGGCCTCCCGGCAGCGCTCCGCCCACTGGTGCGTGCGTTGGGCCGCTATCTCGGTTTCGGACACCCCAGTTGGGAAAGGGACTGGCTCATCCAGCACCATCGCGATGTCAGCTCCCAGGGCCTGTTGGACCTCCATCGCCCGCTCGGGGGTCAGCACATGTTCCCTTCCATCCAGATGCGACCGAAAGACGACGGCGTCGTCTGATACGTCGCGCATGGACGCTAAACTAAACACCTGAAAACCACCGCTGTCGGTCAACATCGGACCGCCCCAACCAGTGAACCGGTGCAGCCCACCCAAACGCGCGACCGTCTGGTGCCCCGGCCGGAGGTAGAGGTGATACGCGTTCGCGAGGACCATAGAGGCGCCCAGTTCGCCCAGGTCCCAAGGCGGTACCGCCTTCACCGTTCCCTGGGTTCCCACCGGCATGAACGCAGGCGTCGCCACATCGCCGTGAGGGGTTTGCAGCAGGCCCGCGCGCGCGCCATCCGCTTGAGCGAGCAGTTGGAAAGTAGCGGTCACCGGAGTCCGCAGGATGGAGGCCGCCACGGCCGGTCGCAATGGCTGCATGCCCTAAGAAAGGCCAAAGTCAATGCGGCGTCCCAGACGCTCAGGAAGCCAGGTCCTCTAACACACCATCCACCCACTCGTCTGGCACATCGTCTCGCACCACCGCGTTCCCCAATCCCTCCAGCAGGACCCACCGCTGCCGTCCAATCCGGCGTTTCTTGTCCCATCCCATGGCCTGCTTGATAGCCGCCGGCGACACCTGTCGGCAGCGCAGCGGCAGGCCAAACCGCTCCAGCAACGCCCGTTGCCGTTCAACCTCCTCCTCCGAAAGCAGGCCCATCTGTTGAGACAGCCACGCGGCACCCATCATCCCAACGGCCACGGCTTCGCCGTGGAGGAACGCGCCGTACCCGGCCGCGGTTTCAATACCGTGACCGATGGTGTGCCCATAATTGAGCAGGGCTCGCATCCCGGTCTCTCGCTCATCCTGGCTCACGACCGTGGCTTTGATGGCAGCGCTCGCGGCTACGACCTGAGCCGTAACCGGCGCCGCGAGCTTCTTGAGGTCCTCTACCCGTGCTTCCATCACCCGCAGCAACTGAGCGTCCTGGATGAGCGCGTGTTTGACCACCTCTGCCCAACCCTCTGTCAACTCACGCTGCCCCAGGGTCCCCAACAGCTCCACGTCAGCCAGCACCAGACGCGGCTGATAGAAAGAGCCGACCAGGTTCTTCGCCGCCGCCCGATTCACCCCCGTCTTCCCACCGATCCCCGCGTCCACCATGGCGAGCAGCGTAGTGGGCACTTGGATGTAAGGCATTCCTCGCAAATAAGTCGCCGCGACGAACCCTGCCAGGTCCCCTACCACCCCTCCCCCCAGGGCCACAATGGCTTGCCCCCTCTCGGCCCGTTGGGCAGTAAGCCAGTCGTACAGGGCCTCCACTGCGCCTAGCTCCTTGCTGCCCTCCCCGGAGGGGATGGAGAAACTCTGGGCGGAGATGCCACTCTGGGTCAGCAGATCCTCCACGCGTCTGCCGTAGAGCCGCGCCACGTTCTCGTCCGAGACCAGAAAGACCCGTTCTCGGAGGCCGAGATTGCGAAGCCTGGCGGGCAGTGTGTTCAACGCCTTGGCGCCCATGAAGACCGGGTATGACCCACTCGCGGTGCTCACTACGGCCACCGCGCCGGTGCTTGTTGCTGGCATGGCGCCCGCGTGGGAGCCTGGACCTTCTGTGGCCGCCGGGAGCGCGCGGTCCCCCTCCTGGGGTGGGACGCGCCGCCTGTCCTCCAGGAGCGGCACCGGTGTCGCCGCCGTCCGCAACCGCCCCCGCAGGCGTCCATAGTTACGCAGGATCTCTTCCGCAATCTCCTCAGCATCCAGTGCGTCGGTGGAGATGACCCAGTCAGCCACGGCCGAGTAATGGGGGAGGCGCGCTTGTCGCATGGCTTCGACCTGTCCCAGGGCGTCGCTGCCCTGGAGCAGGGGCCGGGCAGGCCCCTTACTCCGTTGGGCTCTCGCCACGATGGTGCCGGGGTGGGCGTCTAGCCAGAAGACGACGCCGCTCCCCGCCATCAGGGCACGGTTTCCCCCGTCGAGGCCCGCCCCTCCGCCGGTGGAGATCACGGCCCGCGGCTCGGAGCAGGCCAAGCCCAGCGCCTGGCGCTCGAGCCCCCGGAAGCGTTCTTCGCCCCAATCGGAGAAGATCTCGGCTACTGGTTTCCCCCCGGCTAGAGAGACGACCATGTCGTCGGTGTCCTTGAAGGGCCAGCCGAGACGGCGGGCGATCAATTTCCCTACGGACGATTTTCCGGTGTAGGACAGTCCCACCAGGATGATGGACGTCTTTTGCATCGCTTCGGTCGCGGTCGGCTAGCGTCGCTACCGCTGCGACGCTCCGGCCCTGGTGGGCGCCTTCCGCCGCTGACCCCCACCTCGGGGCCCCACCGTCGCGCGGTACGCCCTATAGTTTCGCAGCGTTTCCTCCAGGTGGTCCCCGCCAAATTTCTCCAGCATCGCCTCCGCCAGACAGACCGCGACCATAGCCTCTCCTATGACCCCGGCCGCGGGGACGACGCAGACGTCGCTCCGTTCGTAGTGGGCCCGCACTTCCTCACCTGAGAGCAAGTCGACGGAGGGAAGGGGATTGGAGAGCGTGGCGATGGGCTTGATGGCAAACTGGACGACGATAGGCTCGCCCGTCGTCATCCCGCCTTCGAATCCCCCTGAGTTGTTGCTCCTTCGCTGCCAAGGCCGAATCCATCCGTCGGGGTGACCCTCTGCCGCCCACTCCTCGGCTGGCATTATCACATCGTGCACACGCGATCCTCGGGCGTCTGCCAGGGCGAAGCCCCCGCCGAACCCAACGGCCTTGACCGCGTTGATACTCATAAGGGCTTGTGCAATGCGGGCGTGAAGCTTGCGGTCCCATTGGATGTGGCTCCCAAGGCCCATGGGCACACCCGTAGCCACCACCTCCATGACGCCACCGACCGAGTCGCCATCCGCCTTCGCCGCATCGATGGCAGCGATCATCTCCTGCGCGGCTGTCGGGTCCGCGCACCGTACCGGGCTCTCCTCCACGGCCTCCCAGTCAACGAACAGAGGATCCGCCGCACGCGCGTGTACGCCGCCGATGGCCACGACGTGGCTGTGGATAGCCACCCCAAACTCTTCCACAAAACGCCGGCACACCGCGCCCACCGCGACCCGGGCCGCGGTCTCCCTGGCGCTGGACCGCTCAAGGATGTTCCTCACGTCCCGTTGGTTGTACTTCATCGTCCCGGTCGTATCCGCGTGGCCCGGCCGCAACCGGGTAACGGTGTTGAAATCCCGGTCGATGGGCGCCACGCTCATCACGTCTTGCCAGTTCTCCCAGTCCTTGTTGTCGATCAAGAGCGTGATAGGACTGCCCAGGGTCTCTCCGTGACGCACGCCGGACCGAATGCGGGCCCAATCGGTCTCGATCTGCTGGCGCCCGCCCCGCCCGTACCCCGCCTGGCGGCGGGCGAGGTCCTGCCGGACGTACTCCTCATCGATGGCGAGTCCGGCGGGCAGCCCCTCGATCAGGCACGTCAGTCCCGGTCCGTGGGATTCCCCCGTCGTGAGCCAGCGCAGCGTTGGCATACTCAGTCCTCTCGGCGGTCTGGACTTACCCCTCCCTCCCCGTCCCGGCCCGCCAGCGCGCCTTCCGCTGCCCGCTTCATCACCTCAAGGGGGGCCTCCCGGCCTGTCCAGAGCTCGAAGGCGGCGGCACCCTGATACACCAGCATCGGAAGTCCTCCCAGGGTGAGACAGCCGGCGGCCGCCGCCCGCTTCAGCAGGGGCGTTTCAGGTGGATTATACACAAGGTCATACACAAAGGTGTTGCTACTTATGTCGACCTCCCCAAGGGGCGACCGCTCCTCATCCTTTCCATGGCGCATCCCCACCGGCGTGCAGTTGACTACCAGATCGTAGGTCGGCACCGCCAGCGCCAGCGGCTCGCTTCCCCACTCTTCGACAAACACTCGGTTGTACTTGCTGGCCGCCTGGAGCCCTTGACGCACGGCGCGAGCCCGATCGGGGTTCCTCGCGGCGATGCCTATGAACGCGGCCCCGGCGGTCGCCAGGGCATAGACGACGGCCCGAGCAGATCCTCCCGCTCCAATCACGAGCGCTCGCTTCCCGGAGGGGTCCATCCCCCCTTCTTCCCGGAGGGATCGCAGGAACGCCGGCGCATCGGTGTTATGCCCGCGGAGCCTGCCGTCAACCTTGGCGATGGTGTTCACCGCGCCGATTCCCGCGGCGGTCTGCTCCAAGCCGTCGAGCAGCGGTATCACGGCCTCCTTGTGGGGCACCGTGACATTCGCCCCCAAATGGTCGGGGCGCCGGAGCCGCATCACCGCCTGAGGAAGTTCCTCAGCCCGGGTCTCCCATCGCTCGTACCTGACTGCCAGCCCGCAGTGGTCCAGAGCTGCCTGTTGAAACACTGGCGAGATGGATTGTCCGAGGGGGTACCCGATGACCGCCGCGTATTCCATTTCTACAAGTCCACCCGTGCACACGCGGACACGTGAACACGCCGGCTACATCTCTCGACCCTCTGCTCACCACCCACTTTCTCTTTACCTCTCTCCTTGGTACCGGGACACGTTGCTCATGTGCTCCTCGAAGGTTACCCCAAAGGCGTGGGACCCATCACTCTTCGCCACAAAGAACCGGTAGGGTCCAGGCTCTGGGTTCATGACCGCCGCCAATGCGGCTAGCCCCGGGTTCGCGATGGGCGTCGGCGGCAGACCCCGGACCGTGTAGGTGTTGTACGGGGAGGACACTCGGAGGTCCTCCGTGGTCAGTTCCCGTTTCCAGTATCCCCAGGGCGGGGCCGGTAGGAAGGCCGGCGCCAGTGCATATTGCACTGTCGGATCCGCCGCAAGGTACATCTCATCTCGCAGCCTGTTGAGGAACGTGGCCGCGATGGGCGACCGCTCCTCAGGAATCTTGGCCTCGCGTTCCACGACGGAAGCCAGCACTACCTGGTCGTAGAACGACAGCGTCGGATGGAGTCCCGAACTCGGGGACACGCCTCCGACGCTAGGGGTGACCTGCTCGGAGCGAACCTTCGCCTCGAAGGTCTGCAGCATCAGGTCTAGGAAGGCGCGGGCCCCAAAGTCGCGCGGCACCAGGTAGGTGTCCGGGAACAGGAACCCTTCCAGCGACGGCGCCACCATCCGGGTGGTCAGAGGCGGGTGTCCCGGCGTGTGCACTAAAGACAGAAACTCTTCCCCGCTGGCAACGTGGGTCTTCTCCAGCAGTGCTGCGATTTCCTCCGCCCGCCAACCTTCCGGCACCGTGACCCGCACCAACTCTATCTGCCCGACTACCAGCGTTCGCACCAGCTCCGACAGGCTCACATCCGATGAGAGGCTGTAGCGACCGGCGCGCACCTCTCGGTCTAGCCCGTGGTAGCGAAGGAGCAGGCGCAGCAGCAGGGGGTTGCGGACTACCCCCCCCTGGGCCAGTCGCTGGCTGACCTCGTGCAGCTCCTCGCCCGGTCCGATGGTGAAGCTCTTCGTCGGTCCACCCGCCGTCCCCGCTGGCTCCAGCCACTCTGCTAGCTGATCCACGAACCGGTCCATCGTCGCGCTCCTCCCCCCTGCGGACACCCAGCCGGCCAGGACCAGCAGCAGTAGCAGCAAGAGAAGGACCAACAGGCCTGCCAGTTTTGTCTTCACGTCGTGTCAGAGCCATCCACAGCCCCACCTTGAGCGTCCAAATACTCCTGCAGGATCCCCGCTGCGGCAACTTCGTCTATCCGCTGGCGCACCCGGCGAGGCTTGAGGCCCTGGGCGCGCAGCGCTCTCTCCGCTTCCACCGACGTGTACCGTTCATCCCAGGTATCCACCGGCACGGCGACGCCTGCCCGAAGGACTTCCACGAACGCGAGGACGGTTTGTGCCTGGGGCCCTAGTCCTCCCGATAACGAGAGAGGCAGGCCGACGACGACGATCCTCGCTCCGTGGCGCGCCACGAGCCCACGGATCGTCTCGAGGTCTCGGCTCAGCCCTTTCCGCTGGATAACGCCCGCCGTCACCGCCAACGTCCCGGTGACGTCACTCACCGCCACTCCAATCCGCCGCTGCCCCACGTCCAACGCAAGCACGCGCTGGCCCTCGACCAAGTCTGGGGCTTCCTTGGCCGCGCGAGGGAGTTCCTGATCGAGGTTGGGTGCCCTCTTAGCCGCCCCGCGTTCCCCAGACCTGCCGCTGGAAAGCCCCGGTTGGGTGGGGGCGGAGAAAGCGGCGGTGCAGCCGAGGCCAGTCCTGACCCCTGTCTCAGCAGCGGGCGCGCAGGCCCACAACCTCGGGGAGGGGAGCTTTGCGGTCGGCTCTCTAGGCGCAGTCATCGGCCCCGCCAATCATGGCCCACCCTGTTTCACGGTGATCCTCCACGGTAGGTGGGACACGCCCTGAGCCCAGAAAGGCTGGATTTCCACTCGCGCCTGCCTGACGAAGGGCATGCGTTGCCTTATGAGCGCTTGCGCCTCCTCGGCTGATCTGCCGCGCACCAACTCCTTCACGGGCTCCTCCTCCAGGCGAGGCCTTCTCGCTCCCTGCAGACGCATGTGGAAGACCACCTCCTCCGGATCGGCCCGCAGTAGCTCCAGGGGCGAGGTAGCGACGGAGGATTCAACCAGTTGGGCCTGCGGACTCCCCGCAGCCGCGTAGCGCCGCAGGAGCTGGTTTACGTCCTCGCCTCGGAACGCAACCACCCGGGCAGACCCCTGCAGTCTCAGCGTGGCCCGCCCGCTGACCGATCCGATAGCCGGACTCATCTCTCCTTCACCAAAAAAGCCCACCAGCACCGAATCGTCATAGAAAGAGTGTGACGCGGGGCGCTCCCGCTGCAACCGCCGTAACCCCTCTTCGCGCCCCGAGATCTCCGCCCGCTCCCTGAGGGAGCG
>CAZPYZ010000149.1:0-5272 GCA_964590215.1 uncultured Dehalococcoidia bacterium
CCCTTCTCATTCTCGCCGGCCCCGGCAGCGGCAAGACCCGGGTCATCACCCACCGCATCGGGCACCTGATCCAGGAGCACGACGTTCGCCCCTACCGGATTCTGGCCGTTACCTTCACCAACAAGGCCGCCCGGGAGATGAAGGACCGCCTGCGCGCCCTCATCGGCCCAGCGGCCGATGACGTGACCATGGGAACCTTCCACTCGGTGTGCGTCCGCATGCTGCGCGCGGATGCAGAGCGGGCCGGCCTCGACCGCCGCTTCGTCATCTACGACGACGATGACCAGATGGGCGTCATCAAGCAGGCGGTCGAGGCGCTGGCTATCGACACCAAGCGGTTCGCCCCCCGGGCCATCCACAGCGCGATCGGGCAGGCCAAGAGCCAGCTCATTGCTCCTGAGGACTACCCTGCCCGCGACTATTTCGGCGAGGTGGTCCGCCGCGTCTACTGGCAGTATCAAGATGCTCTCCAGGAGTGCCGGGCTCTGGACTTCGACGACATCATCCTGCGCACGGTGGGACTGCTCCGGGAGAGCCAGGAGGTCCGGGAGAAGTACCAGGAGCGCTACCTCCACGTCCTCATCGACGAGTTCCAGGATACGAACGTTGCCCAGTACGTCTGGGCCATGATCCTGGCGGAGAAGCACCACAACATCTGCGTGGTGGGCGACCCGGACCAGTCCATTTACTCCTGGCGCTCCGCCGACATCCGGAACATCCTCAACTTCGAACAGGACTATCCCGACGCTCGAGTGGTCCTGTTGCAGGAAAACTACCGGTCAACCAAGACGATTCTCGAGGCGGCAGGCCAGGTGATCCGGCCGAACCGCCAGCGAAAAGAAGTCTCCCTCTGGACCAGGAACCAGCCCGGCGTGCCCATCGTCTACCGGGAGGGATACGACGAAGAGGACGAGGCGCGTCACATCGTGGACGAGCTGGAGCAGTTGGTCAAGCGGGACCGCTACGGGTGGGGGTCCTGTGCGGTCATGTACCGGACCAACGCGCAATCTCGGGCGCTGGAAGAGGCCATGGTCCGCCGGGGAATGCCCTATAAACTGGTGGGGGCAACTCGGTTCTACGAACGCCGGGAAGTAAAGGATCTGCTGGCCTACTTCCGGCTGCTCCAGAACCCCTTTGACAACGCGAGCATGCAGCGCGTTATCAACGTGCCGCCCCGGGGGATCGGCGCCAAAACCGTGGAGGCGTTGGCTCGTTTCGCTTCCCGGACGGGGGTGCCCTGGTACACGGCTTTACAGCTAGTCTCTGGTCCCGAGTCTCTAGTCTCTAGTCAAGAACGGGACGGACCAGAGACCGGGGACCAGAGACCAGAGACGCCGCAATTCAATGCCCGGACCCTGGCGGCCCTGGGGCGCTTTCTTGGCTTGTTGGACGAACTGACGCGAGTCAGCGAGTCGGAAGCGCTGCCTGACCTGTTCGACGGCCTGCTGGCTCGCCTGGAATACAAGGCCTATTTGTCGGACGCCTTTGACGACGGGGATGAACGGTGGGAGAACGTTCAGGAGTTGCGGGGCGTCGCCGAGCGATCCGCCGACCTCAACCCGCTCGGCGGCCTGGAGTCCTTCCTGGAGGGCGTCGCGCTGGTGTCCGACGTGGACAACCTGGAGGAGGGGCCGGAGGCTGTCACTCTGATCACCCTGCACCAGGCGAAGGGGTTAGAGTTCCCGGTGGTCTTCATCTGCGGCCTGGAGGAGGGGGTGCTGCCCCACAGCCGGTCCTTCGACAATCCGGCCCAACTGGAGGAGGAGCGCCGCCTCGCCTACGTCGGCGTGACTCGTGCCAAAGAGCGGCTTTACCTGACGCGGGCATTCCGGCGGAACACCATGGGCGGCTGGAAGGCGAGTTTACCATCACGCTTCTTGCGGGATCTCCCTGACCACCTGCTTGAGGCCCCCATCCCGAAACAACCGGTCGATCACCGGCGGCTGGCTGTGCCAGAGGCGTGGTTGCCCGGGCCGAGGCAGCAGGGCGCCTCCAGCCGCCAGCCGGAAGCGGTCCAAGGGGCCAGCTTCAGAACCGGCGAAAAGGTGCGCCATAAGCAGTTCGGCGAGGGGATCGTCGTGAGTTGCGAACCGACACGTTCAGACCAGGTGGTGACCGTGGCGTTCAAGGGCGGAGTTGGGATAAAACGGCTTTCCCTGAGCATCGCGCCCCTTGAGCGGGCGTGACTTCACAGCGAAAGGTCTTCTACGGCTGGTGGATCCTTGCCAGCGGCTTCGTCGTGGTCGCCTTGCTCAGCGCCACCACCTCTTACGGCACCGCCCTGTTCCTGGTCCCATTGACCCAGGAGTTCGGCTGGAGCCGCACCGCCATCGCCACCGCGCTGGCTCTCGCTAGGCTGGAGACGGGTATCGCGGGGCCCCTGGAAGGGGTCATGGCGGACCGCTGGGGGCCGCGCCGGGTGATGCTTATCGGCATTCCCCTGGCCACCGCAGGCTACCTGCTCTGGAGCCAGATCAGCAGCCTCTCGAGCCTGAGCGGCATCGACGTCCTGCTGGTGTTTTATTTCGCCTACGTGGGTTGGGTGGCCGTCGGGGCCGGATTGGGCAGTTCTCCTGTCAACGTCGCTGTCGCCAACTGGTTCGTCCGGAGACGAGGGTTTGCCCTGGGCATCGTTTCATCAGGGCACGGTCTCGGCGCCGCCATCTGGGTCCCGGCTCTCGGGTTCGTGATCCAGGCGCATGGCTGGCAATGGGCGCTGGTCGCTCAAGGGCTAGGGATATTGGTCATCGGGCTCCCCGCGGCGCTGGTGATGCGTCACCGGCCCGAGCAGTACGGCCTCCGTCCCGACGGGGATCCACCAACGAGTCCTGAGTCCAGAGTCCAAAGTCCTGAGTCAGAGGCTGTGAGGCGAACTCCGAACTCGAGGCTCAGGAACCAAGGCCACACAGCTAGCGCGGAGGGCAATGTCGTGCGCCCTGGGGGTGGGGTGGGAACCCGGGACTCAGGACCCGGGACTCAGGACTACACTATCGGGCAGGCGGTGGGTACCAGCGCGTTCTGGTGTCTGGCCTTCGCGTTCGCCTTTCGGGTAATGGTTACCAACGCGGTGCAGGTGCACCTGGCGGCCCTGCTCCAGGACCTGGGTCTATCGCCCCTGGCAGCGGCAGGCTGGTTGGGCACATTGTCGGCCTTGAGCATCGTGGGGCGCTTCGGCATGGGATGGCTCGGCGACATCTTCGAGGCGCGGCGGGTCTATATGGCGGCGCTAGTGCTGATGGTCCTGGGGATGCTCGTGCTGGCTCGAGCCGAGGAAGCCTGGTATATCGTGCCCTTCCTGGCGCTCTACGCGCCGGCCTACGGCGGGCTGGCCGCGCTCCCCAGTGCCCTGCGCGCGGACTTCTTCGGCCGTCGCGCCTTCGGCACCATCTCCGGAGTGATGGGACCTGTCACCACGGCTGGCACCATGATCGGACCCCTCTTCGCGGGGTACGTCTTCGACACCACGGGGACCTACCGCCAGGCCCTGCTGGCCTTCGCCCTTTGCGGGCTGGTCAGCCTGGGGCTCATGGCCCTAGCGAAACGGCCGCGGTAGCTGGTAGCTGGTAGCTGGTAGCTGGTAGGACGCCACCAGCCATCACGCACCACGCATCACGCACTTGCTATCCGGCTGCTTGACCTCCGTCGAGGGCCTTCCTCAAGAACGGCGCCGCGGTGATGTGATGGCCAGTAGCGAGACCCCAAACCCGAAGCCCGCCACCTCGCCCAGCACGACAAAGGGCCAGGGCGAGTGGCCAGTGAACACCCAGTAGAGCCCGGCGATAAGTCCCGCCAGGCAACTCATTGCCAAGACCGCTACGCCCAGCTCCCGCCACATTGGGTCCCCGCGCGTCCCCATTGCGGCCAAATGGTAGCATGGCTGATGGCTGATGGCTGATGGCTGATGGCTCCACCGTGAACCGCTGCCCCTGGCCGGGAGACGACCCCCTCATGATGGAGTACCACGACAGAGAGTGGGGTGTCCCCCTACATGACGATCGCATCCTCTATGAGTACCTGGTGCTGGATGGCGCCCAGGCTGGGCTAAGCTGGCGGACCGTCCTTCACCGGCGGGAGGGTTACCGCCGCGCCTTTGCGGGGTTCGATCCGAGGGCAGTCGCAGAGTACGGCCAAGCGGAGATCGAGGGGTTGCTCCAGGACCCCGGCATCATTCGGAACCGGCTCAAGGTGGTGGCTGCGGTGCGGGCGGCGCGGCTGGTAGTGGACCTCCAGGAGGAGTTCGGCTCCCTTGACGCCTACATCTGGGGCTTCACCGGCGGCCGGACCATCACCAATCGCTGGGATTCCCTGAGCCAGCTGCCCGCGACGTCCCCGGAGTCTGATGCCATGAGCAAGGTCCTGCGCGCCCGCGGCTTCACCTTCGTTGGCTCCACCATCTGCTACGCCTTCATGCAGGCCGCCGGCATGGTCAATGACCACCTCATCGACTGCTTTCGCCACGACGAGGTGGGCACAGAGTCCCGCTAGAGTGTGGTGTTCCCGAAGTTCGGCGCAACGGTCATTCTGAAGGAGCAGGGGCTGCGGCTGGGAGGGTGGGCGGACTGAAGAATCTCCGCAGCCCTTCCCCAGCCTATACCCGTCTCCCCATTCGCACAGAATCCGCCTGCTGTCATTCTGAAGGAGCACGGATTGCGGCTGGGAGAGGTGGGCGGACTGAAGAATCTCCGCGGCCTTTCCCCGGCGTGTCCCCGCTGCCCCATTCATACTGAACCGGGCCTTCGCCCATCTCCAGGGCTTCGACAGGGACCAGGCGGCGGTTGACCGGATCCACTGCGAGGGAGAAGCTCTCCAGGGTGATGGAGCCGAGGAGCGGGTCCTCACCGGCCTCGCCGAAAGTGACGGGGTTGGGGTGCTCGCGGCTTTGGAGGCGGATCATGGCGTGGCCAATCTCACTCTGGATGACCTGCCCGTTGGCGATCCGGGCACGGCTCATGTCTCTCGGGACGATGCCGAGGCCGCGCAGGACCCCCCGGGGAACCTTCGTATAGGTGGTCCCCATGTCAACCAGGACGTCGACCGCCTGCCAGCGCACGGCCTGGAGATCGGAAACCTCGATGGTGACGGTGAAGGTGCTCATGTTGTGGCTCCTGACTACCACAGCCAATCCTAGACGGTTCTCCAGGCCCGCGCCAAGTCCGCAAGTTGGCCAACCCCGAGCCTTAGCCCACCATTGAGAGTGTGGGAAGGAATCCCAGGGCTGAGCGAAGCCCAAACGCCACAAGCCCGCTTATGGTGACCAAGAGTTTCCCTGAGC
>CAZPYZ010000149.1:5372-8631 GCA_964590215.1 uncultured Dehalococcoidia bacterium
GAGCGAAGCCCAAACGCCACAAGCCCGCTTATGGTGACCAAGAGTTTCCCTGAGCAAAGCCGAAGGGAGCCATGAGTCCTCCCATTGATTCACAAGTGCCCGGGCCCCGGTGCGGCTGAATGCCAGTCCCCAAGAAACCGCTGGCCGATGATCTCGAACCTCACCCGCAATTAAGAGCGGGTCAGGCGCGCGCGGCATTCCGCATTTGACGCCCCGAGGGCAGCCCACCCATACTGCCTGAGTCACCGCCCAACCCTGCGAGAGCAGTACTTGGCCACAGAAACGACAATCTCGGAGGGGCCTATACCTACCGGGAATCGGCCGAGGGGAAGTCCACCACCAGGGCGTTCTTCGAGACCGTCCTGGAGCGCGTCGGGCCGGGGCGGCTCCTGTGGGGCACCAACTTCCCCAACCACCGGGGCAGCGACGCCGGCCCCTACACCGACCTGGTAGAAGAGGCCCGCAGCGCGCTGGCCTTCCTGCCCCCGGAGGACCGGGACTGGCTCTTTGGCCGCGCTGCCCTCGAAGTGTTCCCGTCGCTGGCGCGAAGCTGATCCTTGAAGGAGGCATGGCATGAAAATCCTGGTCATACTCCCCGGCGCCCGGGGAGTTTATCCCCCGGAGGCTGAGCAACGTCGCATCGACGTGTGCCGCTCCTACTCCACAACCACGACCCAGGTGGAGGTGGACTTCCCGGCCGAGCGGTCCGGCTTCGGCCCCATGGGAGGTGGCGGCGGTCCAATGGAGATGGCCCGCAACCATATCCTGGTGGCCGAGCGGATGATCAAGGCGGAGCAGGAAGGATACGACGCGGTGGTCCCCTTCGGCATGATCGACTTTGGGGTGGAGCTGGCCCGCAACAGCTGCGCTATCCCCATCGTCGGCCAGGCCCGGGCCACCTACGCGATGGCCGCCCTTATGGTGGACCGCGTCGGTGTCATCTCCTATCAGGCCAGCGGCCACGCCATGATGCGACGCCAGTTGAGGGAGTACGGCTTCGAGCATATGGTTGCCGGCTGGGGCGCGGCTGAGATGTCCAACGCCGACATGCCGAAGCGGCGCCAGGAGCTGTTCGACCGCTTCGTGAGCGAGGGGAAGCGACTGGTGCAGGAGGGCGCCGAGGCCATCGTCTGCCACGGGATGTCCATGTCTCCGGTGGAGTTCAGCGCAGAGGACTACGCCAAGGGGATCGGAGTGCCCGTCCTCGAAGGGATGGGCTGCGCGATCGCGATGGCTGAAGCGTGGCACCGCCTGGGCACACCCTACAGCCGCATCGCCTACCCCGGCGCCAGGCAGGCCGTCCGCTAAGCCTGGCCGTGCGGGGGCGCGGCGCTCCCCATGCCACAACCACTAGGGACCTTCGACTACATCATCGTAGGCGCGGGCACCGCCGGCTGCGTTCTTGCCAACCGGCTCTCGGCGGCTTCCGACGTCAGGGTGCTGCTGATCGAAGCGGGCGGGCGGGATGACTGGATCTGGGTCCACATCCCCGCCGGCTACCTGTTCTGCATTGGCAACCCCCGCACCGACTGGTGCTACCGCACGGAGCCCTGCGAGGGCCTCAATGGCCGCTCCATCCTGTACCCCAGGGGAAAGCTCCTCGGGGGCTGCTCTTCCATCAACGCCATGCTCTACCTGCGCGGCCAGCAGGGCGACTACGACGAGTGGGCCAGGCTCACGGGGGATCCTGCATGGTCCTGGGACCGCGTGCTCCCGGTCTTCCGGCGCTCGGAAGACCACTGGCGCGGCGGCAGCGACTTCCACGGCGAGGGCGGAGAGTGGCGGGTCGAGGCGCAGCGGCTCGGTTGGGAGATCCTGGAGGCATTTCAGACCGCCGCCGAGGAGCAAGGCATCCCCCGCACGACCGATTTCAACCGGGGCGACAACTTCGGCTCCGGCAAGTTCGAAGTGAATCAAAAGCGAGGTGTGCGGTGGAGCGCGGCCAAGGCGTTCCTGCGTCCGGCCATGAAACGCTCCAATCTCACCGTCCTCACGGACTCCCTGGTTCAACGGCTGCGGTTGGAGGGCCGGCGGGTAACCGGCGTGGAGCTGGTGCGAAACGGCCACGAGCTGTTCGCTGAGGCCCGCCTCGAAATGGTGCTCTGTGCGGGTGCCATCGGCAGCCCCCAGATTCTCCAGCTCTCAGGGATCGGTTCCGGATCACTGCTGCAATCCTTGGGCATTCCCGTCCTCCACGACCTGCCCGGCGTGGGAGAGAACCTGCAGGACCACCTGCAGCTGCGCATGGCCTTCAGAGTCAAGAACGCGCTGACGATGAACCGGCTGGCCGGGAGCTGGCTGGGCAAGGCGAAGATGGGAGTGGAGTACCTCCTGTTCCGGAGGGGTCCCCTGACCATGGCGCCCTCCCAGGTCGGCGCTTTCGCCCGCTCCTCACCGGACCGCGCGGCGCCGAACATCGAGTACCACGTGCAGCCGCTCTCCCTGGACCGGTTCGGCGAGCCGCTGCACCGGTTCCCGGCCATCACGGCCTCGGTGTGCAACCTGGATCCGACCTCTCGCGGCTCCGTCCGCATCACCAGCCCGGACCCGAGGGCAGCGCCGGCGATCCAGCCCAACTACCTCGCCACGGAAGAAGACCGCCAAGTGGCGGTGGAATCGCTCAGGCTGACCCGCCGCATCATGAAGGCGAACGCGCTGGAGCGGTACGGGCCCGATGAATTCATGCCGGGGCCTGGGTTCGAGAGCGACGAGGACTTGATCAAGGCGGCGGGAGACATCGGGACCACCATCTTCCATCCGGTGGGTACCTGTAAGATGGGACGGCCGGAGGACCCATCGGCGGTGGTGGACTCCCGGCTGCGGGTGCTGGGGCTGCAGGGGCTGCGGGTAGTGGACGCGTCCATCATGCCCACCATCACGTCGGGGAACACCAACTCCCCCACGGTGATGATCGCGGAGCGGGGGGCGGAGATGATCCTCGCAGAGGGCCCACAGCGCTAGTGCGACCGGAAACGGGGATCGAGAGTCCCGCCCATCCAGTAGTGCCCTAGCTTGACGCAAGATCAACGTAAGATGGGTGGTGGTTGACCGTCGCGAGGGCGAGCGCTAACCTGCCACCCACGCAATAGGCACGATGGGGGGAACCGCACGTTGAAATCTGCCGACGCGAAAATAAAACTCACGGGCCATGCAGCCAAGGCTGCCCCTGTCGATTCTCGGGGGGCCGAAGTCGCCATTACCATCGCGTTGGTGGCCCTGATGGCGATGGCCCCGGGGAAGGTCGAGCCCCAGGAGACGA
>CAZPYZ010000150.1:0-8592 GCA_964590215.1 uncultured Dehalococcoidia bacterium
GGCCGGGGCCGGTGGTGGTTGGGGTTACCGCTGGTGCGGGGGGTCGGGGGGTCGGCGTGGCCGTTGGGGGTACTGAAGCCGGGGCGGGGGTGCGCGTAGGGCCTGTGGCGGGCGTCCCTGAGGTCGGCATCGGGGTGCTGATCGGGCGGGGGGGCGTTGCGGTGGGCGTTGGCAGTTTGGGCTCCTCCCCCCGGAGGAAGGTCTTGTCTTCAACGAACTCTTGGGGCGTTCCCGGCACCGCCGGTAGCCCCGTGCGCCGGTCGATCCGCACCGCAACGTAGGACTCGTCCTTCTCCGTCGGGGCCTTATCGGCGGCGAACACTTCGGATCGCCGGCGCGGGCAGACGTCTCCCGCGAGTTTCCCGGAGGGTAGACAGACAGTGGCTGTCACGACGGCCGCGGGCCGCGGGAAGTCGGCCGGCTGAGTGTGGACCAAGGCCCGGGTCATGTATTTCTCCCAGATGGGGCCCGTAGTGGTACTGCTGAGCCCTCCCGAAAGGGCTTCGGCCCGGGTGTTTCCGATCCAGACCGCGACCGAGAGCTGCGGGGTATAGCCGACGGTCCAAAAGTCTTTCTGGTTGTCGGTGGTGCCCGTCTTCACCGCGGCGGGGCGGCCGATGCGCAGGCGGTTCCCGAAAAGCGGAGCCCGGGCCTCGTTGTCCGAGAGGATATGGGTGACAAGATAGGCGTACTCGGGAGGGATGACTTGCTTTTTCTCCGGACCCTTGAATTCCTCGAGGACCTGGCCGCCCGCGTCTTCGACCTTTAGGATCGCCACGGGTTCGAGGGTGCGCAGGCCGGGCTGCTGCCGCTCGGGGAGGACCGGTAAGCCGGCCATGACCCCGTTGTTGGCGAACACACCATAAGCGAAGGCCATGTCCAGGGGCTTCACCTCTCCACCGCCCAGGGTCAGGGCCGGACCGAACCAGCCCTTCTGAGTGAGGGTGGTGATCCCCATCTGATGCGCCGTATTGATGACAGGGTCCACACCGGCGAATTGGATGGTCTTGATGGCCGGAACGTTCATGGAGTTGGAGAGGGCCTCCCGAATGGTGACAGGTCCCCGAAAGGTCTTGTCGACGTTTTGGACCTCGTAGGGGCGGTCGCCTGCGTCCAGCAGCGTGATCGGTTCGTCCACGATCATGGTGGCGGGATGCCAGCCTTTCATGAACGCGGTGAGGTAGGTGAAGGGCTTGAAAGATGAGCCAGGCTGGCGCTCGGCGGTCGCAACGTTCACCTGACCGTCTATGGACGAATCGAAGTAATCTGCACTGCCCACCATCGCGAGGATCTCCCCGCTCCTGGGGTCGATCGCGACGAGCGCGCCATTGCGCCCGTTGAGCGTGCGCCGGGTGAAGGCCACCTGATCGCGGACCAATTCTTCGCCCAGTACCTGGAGGTTCATGTCCAGGGTGGTAGTGACCTTAAGGCCCCCTCGGTAGAGCGTCTTTGCACCGTACTTCTCCGCGAGCATCTCCCGGACGTACATCACGAAGTGGGGAGCCTGGATCGCGAAAGTCGCCGTTCTGAACTCCAACTGTTTCTCTTTTGCCTGGTCAGCCTCGGCCTCAGTAACAAAGCCCTGCCTTGCCATAAGTTCGAGCACCGCATGCTGTCTTCGTTGCGCAGCATCAGGGTTCGCCAGGGGAGAGTACAGGCTCGGCGCCTGAGGGATACCGGCGAGCATGGCGCTCTCTGCCAAATCCAGCTCTTGGGCCGATTTCCCGAAGTAGCTGCTCGCGGCCGCCTCGACGCCGTAGCTCAGGTTTCCGTAGTTGATCTCGTTGAGATAGAACTCGAGGATCTGGTCCTTGGAGTAACGCCGGGTCAGCTCGAGGGAGTGGATCGTCTCCTTGATCTTGCGGAGTAAGCTGAGCTGGGTGCGCTCCTCCTCCGGGATGAGCACATTCTTCACCAGCTGTTGGGTGATGGAACTGCCTCCCTGGGAGATCTGCTGGGTGGTGAATGCGTTCCAGGCGGCCCGGGCGATACCTCGGAGGTTGACCCCTTGGTTTTCGTAGAAGGTGGCATCCTCCGTCGCTATCGTCGCCTGCACCAGATAGGGAGAGACTTCCTTCAGACGGATGGTGGTCCGGCGCCCAAGTTGGGGATCGAACAGCTCGTACAGCAGCTCGCCGTGGCGGTCGTAGATCTTGGCGCTGCGGGCGATCTCCCGCGTGGCGAGGTTGTCGGGTGGGGCGAGGTCCTTGGCGACGAACGCGTAGACCGCCATGGTGCTGCCGGCTATGACGACGAAGACGAGCACGAACGCAAGCGCGAGGGTGCCCGCCGAGAGGCTGATGGCTGTGAAGAGGGGGTGGCCCGACCTGCGCGCCTTGCGGAGCCGGCGGATCTGCCGCTGGTGCGGGGTCATCCGGCTCCCCTCCCGATCAGCGCCGCTTTCGGTTCCTTGCGGAGGACGAAGAAATGGGACAGGCCGAACACCTTGAGCGGGGTCCGTTCGGCTCGGTAGCAGAGGCTGCGCAACAGCCGTCCTTTCCAGCCATGACGAGCCACCACGCTATCGAATCCAGGGTACACGTACGAATGAACCACCTCTCGAAGGGGCAGTTGCTGCCAGAGGCAGCGAAGGTCCTTAGAAAGGTAGGCCCGCGCATGGGGCACGAAGCGCCGCCGGACCAGGTCCGGGAGCCAGTTCACCAAGGGCAGCAGGCGGAAGATGAAGCGCCGCCCAAGATAGAAGCCGTGGGTTTCGAAGAAGTAGAGCCGGTTGGGGGCAAAGATGATGACATGGCCGCCTGGACGGAGAATTCTGCATACATCCTGGACCACGCGGCGATCGTCGTCCACGTGCTCAAGCACCTCGTGCAGGAAGACCACATCGAAGCATTCTGACTGGAAGGGGAGGTCCTCGCCTCGGGCGATCATCAAGTTGGGGAGGGACCGGCTGCCGGTGTGGATCCGGTACGGCTCGACATCGATGCCGTAGACGTCGTCGCTGAAGCGCCTGAACTGGGAGACGTACAGTCCGACGCCACACCCTACGTCGAGGATGCGACGCCGCTCTAACTGAACATAAGTCTTTACCAGGTCGAGACGCCGGTCCTGTCCAAACCGCCAGACGTAGCTGGGGTTACCCCGGAGCGCTGCCCGCTGCTCCGTTTCGCTGCTGATCAATAACGACTCCGGCCCTCACAGTATACAACCCAGGAAAGCGGCGCTCGTGACGTAACAGAGGGCCGACAAGTACAGACGGTTGACAGCTCGCGAGAGAGGAACATAGAGTGACGGCAGTCAACCCAGGAGGAATGCCGTGAAAGAAGGCATGCGGTTCGTCGACTGCGACATGCACATTATGGAGCCCGCCGATCTCTTCGTCAGATACCTAGACCCCAAGTTCCAGGACCGGGTCATCACCCCGGTGGGAGCGGATGGGAGGCCCAAGCGGGGCGTCCGCACCGTGGATGGCATACCAGCCAGTTCGGACCTCGACCTCCAGCAGTACCGGAAGCCCTTGCGCTCTCGGCCTACACAGGACGGTTACAGCCCGATCCTGCGCCAGCCCCTTTCCAACTCCCGGCTGGAAGCGAGCGGACGCCTCGGCTTTGCCATGGAGCGGGATTACGACGCCGAGGCCCAGGTCATGGCGTTGGAGATGGAGGGCGTGGACATCGCGGTCCTCTTCCCCACCGACGGATTGGGCCTGCTGGCTCGGGATGGGTTGGATCCCCAGCTCTCCCTGGCCCTCTGCCAGGCGTACAACAACTGGATCCACGCCTTCTGCTCCTATAGCCCGCACCAGCTCAAGTTTGTGGCGATGCTGCCGGTGCACGACGTCCACCTGGCCTGCCAGGAGTTGGTGCGCGCGGTGCGGGAGTTGGGCGCCGTCGGCTCCTTCATCCGGCCGAACCTGGTCAACGGCCATTACTGGCACTCCAACTACTGGGACCCCCTCTACAGCTTGCACGAGGATCTGGACGTCGGCTGGGGTTTCCACGAGGGGAGCGGCGCCTGGTACTCCCACATGAACGTGCTTTACGGCGAGAACCGGTTCTATCGCCACGTCGCCAGCCACTGGATCGAGATGCAGCAGGCCCTCATCGCGCAGATCATCGGCGGCGTGTTCGAGTTCCATCCCCGTCTTCGCGTGGGGTTCTTGGAGGCCCAGAACTCCTGGGTGCCAGGGCTCTTAACCCGCATCGAGTGGGACTATCCCCAGTACCGGGAGACGCATGCCCCGTACCTCTCGCTGACGCCCAAAGAATATTTCCGGCGGAACTGCTGGGCCGCGGTGGAGGGGAGTGAGCCCGAGACGGAGGCGGTCGCGGGGCTCATCGGGGCAGACCGGATGTGCATCTCCACAGACTATCCCCACTTCGACTCTAATTTCCCGGAGGTCTCCAATAACCTGCTGAAGTGTGTGTCCCGGGGGACCGCCGAGCAGATCCTGCTGGGAGGCGCTGGCCTCTGGGGGTTTGGTGAGGAAGACTTCAAGAGGGCGGATGCCGCGATGGAGGCGTTCCGGCGCAGGCAGGGCCGCGGTGAGCCCGTCCCCGCAGGGGTGGCGGCAGACTAACGGAGCAGCGGCCGGCACAGGACTCTCGTTCCTTTCATCCCCCTCGGGAGACGGCTGGGGTGAGGGGCCCGGGAGCCGGCGCCTGAGGTTAGAATGGGTCCCGGAGGCTCGGCATGACGACGAAAAAGAAACTGATGACGGCGGAGGAACTGCTTCGGCTGGAGGAGGAGCACGAAGACAAGGAGTATGAGCTGCTCGATGGGGAACTGGTAGAGTTCCCGATGCCGGGCATGGAACACGAGGCCCTGGTGGTGAACGTCGTGTACGCACTGGAGCATCACGTGAGGCCCCGGAGGCTCGGGCGGGTAGTGGGCGCCGTGGGCATCTGGCTGCGGCGTGGGCCGGACCGGGTGCGCATGCCGGATGTCTGCTTCTTCTCGGCGGGCCGTATCCCCGGGGAGCAGGGCTACACGGGCGTGGTCCCGGACTTCATCGTAGAGATAATCTCGGCCGACCGGACTGCGGAGTACGTGCAACAGAAGATGGAGGAATGGGTGGCCGCTGGGGTGCGTCTCGCCTGGGCGGTGTACCCGGAGACCCGATCGGTGGTGGTCTACCGGGGGCTGGACGACATCAAGGGGTACCAGCAGGGTGAGGTGCTCGACGGAGCACCGGTGCTGCCCGAGTTCACTCTGCCAGTGGCCGAGCTATTCGCATAGGAGCAAGCGACTCCCCCTTACCCCTGCCTGGCGGCGATGCCCCAGGAGTTTGAGGAAGTGGGGCCAGGAGTGCGGCCGGACAGCCGCACTCAGTCGAGGGAGGCGGGGCAAACTACCGCTGCGTGAACCTGGGGTCTGGGAAGCAGCCCCAGTGTCACCGGCTTCCGGCCGTGCTTCTAGGCGCTGCCTGACCTCCTGCCCCTTTGGCCTGAACCCGTTCGCCGGCGGTTGCCGGACCTCGAATGACGGTGATCCGAGGGAGACCATCGCACTCACACACCGGTCATTGCGCTTAGTTCCCTGCCCCGCTGATAGCAGGTACGAACCACAGCAGGATTACCGCCACGATGAGTGCGATCTTGATCCCGGCGTGGTTCATCGATATCCGGAAGGATGGGTAGCTGTCGGAGAGGCCCGTTATGTACACGACCTCTGCCAGCAGTACGCGAATGTAGTCCCTCGTGAGCTCATACACGGCCTCAGGGTAGCGCCCCATAAACAGGACCCAAAAGGATGAGATGACGATGCCTATCCCCGCCGCGTATTGGAGGACCACCAAGTAGACGAGATACGGGATCAGGATCACAACTTTCACCAACCCACCGAGGATGGGCACTGCCCACAGCCTGTTCGGGCTTTCTGGTTTCGCGATCTCGAGGGCGATTGCGGGGTCGTCGTTGGCGAGTCCGAAACCCGGGTAGCGGTCGGTCAGGCCTGTGAAGTAGAGCATCACTCGCAGGTAAATCCGGGTAAAACCGAGGGTCAACCGATAGGCTGGATCCCAGTAGTGGCCGCTGAAGAGCACCACAAAGGAGTTGATCACGATAAGCACGCCCCAGGCGATACTCAACAAATAGAGCCAGACAAACACGGGGATGAGGATGATGCCCTTGACTACGGCGCCCAGCACGGGAATCGCCCAAAGGCGGTTGGGGTTCTGGATGTGCTCGACGGTCAGGTCAGGGTAGATGCCCATTGATGTTGATGCCGCCATGGGATGCCTCCAGGTGGTGGATGCTGGGGCCGAGTGTATCACTTCTGGTTTTTCGATGCTTCTAAGCCCTCTTCATTGGCGCGATGCAGCGCCGCATACACCTTCTCAGCCGTCACCGGCAGGTCCATTAAGCGCACGCCCACGGCGTTGAACACGGCGTTGGCAACCGCAGCGGGGATCGGGACGTTGCTGAGCTCACCGATGTGCTTGCCGTGATAGGGCAACTCCCCGGCCGTGGCCTGGACCAGCGCGGTCTCCAGGGGAGGGACATCGGCGATAGAAGGGAGCTTGTAATCGCCCAGGTGCAAGGTGCTGACGCCGCCGTCCGCCATCTCCAGGTGCTCCATAATGGCCTGGCCCAAGCCTTGCACCACTCCTCCGTCGATCTGGCCCTGGTGCGTCAGGGGATTGAGAATGGCGCCGACGTCGTGGGCGGACACCAGCCTGCGCACTATGACCTGCCCGGTCTCGGGGTCGACGTGCACCTCAGCGGTCTGCACGCAGAAGGAGGTCGCTCCCGGTCCTTCGTCCCCGGAGTAGCTTCCTGTGGCCTCGATCGGTGACCGCTGCCCGGAGCTAAGGGCCTGCTTGACGAGCCGTGCCGCGGCCAGAGCCGCCTGCCCGGCGGTGTGGGTGACCCTGCTGGCCCCGATGCCTGCGTCGTAGGGTGCGGTGTCAGTGTCCCCGGTGACCACCGCCACTTGGGCCAGCGGGACGCCCAGCTCCTCGGCCACGATCTGTTGCATCACGGTGTAGGAGCCGGTGCCGGTATCGGGAACGGCGGTGATGAGGGTGACCCGGCCGTCCGCCTCCATTCGGCAGGTGGCCTCTGAGGGCCAGGGGCGGGGCTCCTTGTTGAAGAGGGCGATCCCGCGCCCGACGTTTGGCGGAGCCGGCGCTCCCCAACCGATCGCCATCGCGGCGGCTTCCAATACCTCCTGAGCTCGGATGTCCTCCCAGCGCAGTCCCGTGGGCGACTCATCCCCCTCTTGGAGGACGTTTCGTCTCCGGAACTCGACTGGGTCCATGCTTAGCTCGTGGGCAATCATGTCGGTATGGCTCTCGGTGGCAAAGACCACCTGGGGCCCGCCAGGGGCCCGCATGTAGCCGCGGGGCACGGTGTTGGTGTAGACGCACAGGGCCTCCAGCTCCATGTTCGGGATCCGATAGGAACTGACCGCCGCCCGGTTGTTGGGCAGCGTCAGAGAGCGGCGAAAGGCGGCGTAGGCGCCATTGTTGTACACCAGGCGCGCCCGGCGCGCGGTGATGCGGCCGTCCTGGGTCACGCCGGTTCGCAGGGTGATGGCGAGCCCATGGCGGGGGTTGGTGGCCAGCAGGTCCTCGGCATAGGTCATGACCATCTTGACCGGCCGGCCGGACTTTCGTGCCAGGTGGTAGGCGACCAGGATGTCCATGAGGGAGCCCTTGCCGCCAAAGTCCCCGCCGATGGGCATCACGTGAACCCGGAACTGGGCTTCGGGCAGCCCCAGGGCTCGGGACATATAGGTGCGGATGGGAAAGGGGGTCTTGTTATTGCTCCACACATCGATTTTGCCGGCGGGCTCGATCTGCACCAGGCATGAATGGGGCTCCAGATAGCCGGGGTGTACGGGAGGGATGGTGAAGCTATGTTCGAAGATGTGATCCGCCTGCACAAAGCCGGCTTCTAGGTCGCCACGTCGGGACATGACCCGGGACGACACGTTGGGCTGGGCCGCCGGCTCCGTCGCGACGGCGAGAAAGGGGTCCGGAGCCAGCCGGTAGGCCCCCGGGTCCTCGTGGACTCGGGGAGCGTCGGGGGCGATGGCGTCCAGGGGGTCGAACACTGCCGGGAGGGGATCGTACTCGACCGCGATGAGGTCGAGGGCCTGAAGGGCGGCGTCAACGGAGTCTGCCGCCACCGCGGCCACTTTCTCGCCCACGAACCGGACCTTGTCCCGGGCCAGCACCGGGCAGTCCAGGATGGCCCGCCCGGTGAGGACATCGGGAAGGTCCCGGGCGGTTATCACCGCCTGGACGCCGGGGACCTGCCGGGCGCGGCTGGCGTCGATGCGGATTATCCGGGCGTGGGGATGGGGGCTGCGGAGGCACTTGCCCCAGAGCGTCCCCGGAGGAGTCAGGTCCGCCGTGTAGCGGAGCCGGCCGGACACCTTGTTCGCGCCCTCGATGTGGGTTACGGGCTTCCCGATAACCGTTGTCATAGGTCTCCCCTTGATCCACCACCTCTGAATCCAGCCAGGCGTTCACTGGTGCACTGATTTGGTGGGGAATTAAGTATCTTGTTTCATAAATACGGTATTGGCGTCCGCGTTGTCACCCTGAGCCGGTCGAAGGGTCTGGCGGGGATGAGGCCCAGGTTGGGGCCAGATCCCGCCAGTCGGGGTTGACCGACTCGATGAGCG
>CAZPYZ010000151.1:0-8556 GCA_964590215.1 uncultured Dehalococcoidia bacterium
GGCGCTTGCGCCGACAACGACAACATTTTGTCGATACAGCTTCGGCAAACGCCTAGCCTAGCCCCGAACGGCCCGGAAGGCCCCCCGCCCGGGGTAGAAGGCCCGGTCGCCTAGTTCCTCCTCTATCCTGAGCAGCCGGTTGTACTTCGCCACCCGCTCGCTGCGCGCCGGAGCGCCTGTCTTGATCTGGCCGCAGCCTGTCGCCACAGCCAAGTCGGCGATAGTGGTGTCCTCCGTTTCCCCGGATCGATGGCTCACCACGCAGGTCCACCCTGCTTGCCCCGCCAACCGCATCGCCTCCAGAGTCTCCGTCAGCGTCCCGATCTGGTTCAGTTTGATGAGCACGGAGTTGGCGCAGCCGCGTTGAATCCCCTGCTGAATACGCGCCGTGTTCGTGACGAAGAGATCGTCACCGACCAGCTGCACCCTGCGGCCCAGGCGATCGCTCAGCATCATCCAGCCATCCCAGTCGTCTTCGGCCATCCCGTCCTCGATGCTGACGATGGGGAACTCCGCCGCCCAACCCGCCAGGAAATCCGTCATCTCCCGGCTGGTGAGCTTCCGTCCCTCCTTCGGCAACACGTAGCTCCCCTCTTCGTACAGCTCCGTCGCGGCGGGGTCGAGTGCGAGCGCGCAGTCCTCACCGGCGCGGTAGCCCGCGGCGCCGATGGCATCCGTGACCAGCTGCAGGGCGTCCCGGTTGGAGGAGAGGGAGGGGGCGAACCCACCTTCGTCACCCACGCTGGTGCTGAAGCCCCGCTGGCGCACCAGCTTCTTCAATGCCTGGTACACCTCGGCGCCCATCTGCACCGCGTGCGCGAAGCTGCGAGCGCCAACGGGGACGACCATGAACTCCTGGCAGTCGGTGGAGTCGACGGCATGCTTTCCGCCATTGAGGATATTCATCATCGGAACTGGAAGGACGTGGGCTCTTCCAAGCGTTGCGCGGTCCGCCTCGGCGAGCACGTGGCCCTCACCAACCATGTCCCGGAGCGAGCGGTACAGCGGGATGCCATGGGACGCTGCGACCGCGTCTGCAACGGCAAGGGAGACCCCAAGGATCGCGTTGGCCCCAAGCCTGGCCTTGTTGGGAGTGCCGTCCAGTTCGATAAGCCGGCCGTCAAGGGCCTTCTGGTCCGCGGCGGTCATCCCTCTGATGCCAGGCAGGATGGTCTCGTTAACGTTGCGCACCGCTTGAAGCACACCCAGTCCGGCGTAGCGTTTCGGGTCGCCGTCGCGCAGCTCAACGGCCTCGTGGGCGCCAGTGCTGGCGCCGGAGGGCACGCAGGCCCGACCACAGGCTCCGTCCGATAGCATGACGTCCACTTCGACGGTGGGGTTCCCTCGAGAATCGAGGATCTCGCGGGCGTGCACGTGTTGAATATTCACCCTTGTACTCCCACCTTAGGTTTGGACTTGTTCGCGGCGGCCATCGCCTTTTCGACCGCATCGATGGGGTCGGAAGCCGGAAGGATCTCGGCGCCAGGCAGCTCCCAGGTCATCAGCCCGATAACTGGCGTCCCGTAAATAAGGGCAAAGGCGATCTCCGAGAGCGTCCCGTAGGCGCCATCGATCGCGATGACGGCCTGGCCGGTAAGGGCCACGATGGTGTTGCGGGCATGGCCGAGCCCGGTTGGAATCGCGAACTCGACGTAGGGGTTTGCCTCCCCCGCATCGTAACCCGGCAAGATCGCTATCGTGTGGCCTCCTGCTTCCAAAGCCCCCTTACAGGCCGCCTCCATCACACCCCCGCGTCCTCCGCACACAAGGGTCGCGCCCCGGTGAGCAAGCTCCCGGCCCACCGCTTCAGCGGCGGCGACGGCGTCCGGTGGAGCGTCGGCGCTCCCGATCACGGCGATAATCCGGGAAGTGAGGAGGTTAGGTGAGGAAGTCAGGGCTTGCTCCCCCTCATTTCCTGATTTCCTGACTTCCTTGCGTCCTGAGTTAACGGCTCTTCTGCTCCAGCGTTAACTGAAAGGGAGCGGGTTCCGTCGTGGCCGGCGCGAAGGCCGAGATCGCGACCACCACCCGCTCCAGGGTACTGCCAAAGCAGCACAGCTCTGCCTGCCCCCGCCGTTCCCCATCCAAGGAGACCTCCTTTACGGCGACCTCGCCTCCGGGCGCATATGCGACGATTTGTACCGCGTAATCCTGGACCACCAGGTTGTTCACCCGGAGGAACCCCTTGGCGTCCCACCCGGCGTCCGCCTCGGCGTCGTCGCGGAACCCCGCTTCGGCAACCTCGAGGTCGTCCAGCGCGAAGCCGTTCGCGTTGACCGCGTCGTCCGTGACATACTCAAAGCGAAGCAGGATTCGCTTGCCAGCGTAAGGGCTGAGGTCCATCGACTCCTGAACCCACTGGGCCTTCTCGCCCCCCCCGCTCTTCCCTGTGTACCCTGGGCCATAGCTGTTACCCAGAGGGTTCTCTGTGGAGGTATGGAGGCCCGAGAGCACCTCCCAACTGCGACCGCCATCAGCGGATGCAGTCACGTACCCATAGTCCCATCCCTTCTCGATCTCGAACCAGACCCGGAAGCGCAGCGTCGCCTCGGAGACTCTGGTGAGGTCCAATTCCCGAGTGAGGGACGCGTTAACCTGGTCTCCACGATTCCCCCACCAGAAATGCCTGCCCTGGGGGGCGTCGGTCGGGATCAGACGGTTCGTGGGTTTACCGGTGAAGGAGAGGCCCGCGGCCTCCCCTGAAGACCGCAGCTCTACGTACTTCGATGCCTGCTGATGCACCTCGTCGGTGAGAACAGCCGTTTCAGTGAGCCGCCGGCCCGGTTGCACCCGGACCTGCAGGTCCTGGTAACGATGCCGTGGGTCCTGGCTGGGCGTGCCGAGATTCGCGATAGCCCAGCCCTTGAAGACGTCCCGGAACCGCTCCGGGTAGCCTCCTCGCTCTAGCCATGCATCCACTCCATCGATACTGTCTTTCGCCTCCATGACCAATTCCTTCAACCGCTCGTAGCCGCCCCAGTGGTTGGCCAGGTAACGAAGGAAGAGGTGTGCGGCAGCGTAATGGGGACCGTTGTTCCCCGGTTCCTCCTCCCAGTGGGTGAGCTGCACATCCGACGATCGTTCAAACACCCGGACGGAAGGAGTAAAAAAACCGTTCAGCTCCTCTGCCAGCGTCGATAGCCCTTCATTGATCCAGCTGTCTTCGTTGGGGTCTGCGTGCCAGTGGAGGGCGTGCTGTAGCTCATGGACGACCACGCTGTTGAACCCCGACCCTCCGGGCCGCAAGGCGGTGCCATTGATGTAGAGCATCACCCGCTGGTTGCTGAAGGGGTGGACCACCTTCGGGTACTCGTCGGGGGAGCTGTAATACCCAGCAGCTCCGCTGAACCGTGTAATGAGGATGGTGAGGTGTGGGTCTCCGTCGAAGCCACCGCGAATCGTATCCCCGAAGAAGCGAACATTGGTGGGATACGAGCGGTTCTCGAACTCCGCCGCCGATCGCTGCAGGGCCGCAAGGTCCACTTCTACGGTGTCGTCTACGTACCAATACGCGCGAGGCGTAACGACCCGCAGGGTGGCGTTGGCGGGCATGCGGGTGAAGCTCTGGAGGTCGGTAACGGTAAAAGTTTGACTTGTGCCAATCTGCTGCAGGGGCGGCGCATTGCGCTCTGCCCGGGGAATGGGCGCGGCAGATTTTACCCGTAGCCGCTGGGTGATGTCGAAGAGGTCCGCATCTGGAGGGGGAGGCACCTCTTTCATGGGCGTCAACTCCTGGGCAACTGGGTCCAGGCGGATCCGTTGCTGCACCAGGCTGCCTTCGTCCAGGCAGGCGACGGTGCCCACGAATAGAATCAGGGGAAGGAGGGCGAGTTTCACCGGACCTATTTTGGCACGGGCGAGGCGAAAAGCGAAGGCGGGGGTTTAACCTTTAATCCCGCCTCACTCGTCAATGGAAAAAAAGGCTAGAAGCCGGGCCGGAAAGCCGGTGACGCTGGGGCTGCGCCGCAGACCCCGGGTTCACGCAGCGGTCGTTTGCCCCGCCTCCCTCGACTGAGTGCGGCTTTCCGGCCGCACTCCTAGGCTAGCGTATCAGCCCGCTTGGCTGTCCTCATCCTTTCAACGGGCGGCAGAGCAGCTAATAGCTAACGCGTCGCGGCCTGCGCAGCCTTTCGAGCCGTCCGAGGGAGGCCAGGGGTGAGAACCGGGCCCGAGAGCACGCCTGGGCCGTCGCCAACCGTCACGTCGGGTACCTGGGTGTAAACCTGGGTGGTGGTGATGCTCGCGTGGCCAAGAAACTCCTGGAGCTCGCGGAGATTCAGGCGCCCGCTCTTCAGCATGTGCGTGGCGAAGGTATGGCGCAGCATGTGGGGAGTAATGTCCCCCCGCAGGTTGGCGGCCTTCACATATCCCTTGAGGATGAGCCAAAACCCCTGGCGGGTCAGCCGTTCGCCCCGCCGGTTGAGGAAGAGCGCTTGCTCGCCCGGGCGACGGACGATACGGTCCCGCGCTTGGTTGAGATACTGGTGCATTGGTTCCACGCCCTCGGGCGAAAGAGGGATTAATCGAGGGCGGGTACCGCGTCCCAGGCAGCGGACGTAGGGATAGGCGGAATCAAGGATCACGTCGTCGACGTTCAGCTTGACCAGTTCCGTGACCCGCATGCCCGTCGCGTAGAGCAGGGTGAGCATCGCCCAATCACGCTTGGCCTCCGGCGTATCCCGCTGTGCAGACTGCTCAATCAGTTCATTCACCTCGCCTGCCGTCACCGTCTTGGGAAGCGCTCGGCGGATGCCGGGGGAGGTGAAGCCGTGGGTGGGGTTGTTCGCCACCAGCTTTTCGCTCACCAGGAAATGGAAGAAGGACTTTACAGAGGCGACCTTCCGGGCGATGGTAGTGGCCGCGTAGTGCCGGCTTTGGAGGCTGGCATAGTATTGGTGAACCAGGGGGGCGTCCACCCTCCTCCAGTCATTGGCGTGAGGTCCGGCGCCGTTCGACTGGGCCTGTACAAAGGACAGCAGTTGGGTGAGGTCGTTGCGATACGCGACGATGGTATTCGGGGAGAATGCCTTGTCCGTCTGTAGATGCTGAAGAAATTGGGTAATCGCCCGGTCCATCTCTCTTACGCCTCCCTATGACAAGGCCCCCGACGTTTGCCTCGTGTACTGTAGCACAAGTCCGCCCTCAGAAACACCGTTTCTGTCAATCAAGCATGCCGGCGGGCGGCATGAGCGAAGGCAAGTCTAGAAGCACGGCCGGAAAGCCGGTGACACTGGGGGCTGCGCCCCAGACCCCAGGTTACGCAGCCGTCGTTTGCCCCGCCTCCCTGGACTGAGTGCGGCCTTCCGGCCGCACTCCTAGGATGTGGGGTCCCCACGAGGCGCCATTGCCGCAAATCGCTGGCCGCGGCGGCTGGCTCCCGTCACCCTCCGCCGGGCGGAGGGTGACGCAGATAGGGGCGCCGGGCGGCAGCCGCCTCATCTAGGCGGCCGACGGGCGTGGTATGGGGGGCAGAAAGGACCGTATCGGGGTCCTCCTCCACTTCCCGTGCGATAGCAAGCATCGCCTCCACGAAGGCCTCCAGGCTCGCACGGCTCTCAGTTTCCGTTGGCTCAACCATGAGGGCTTCTTCGACGATGAGTGGAAAGTAGATGGTTGGCGGGTGGAAGCCATAGTCGATAAGACGCTTGGCGATGGCGAGGGTGTTGACCCCCTTGGCCTTCTGCAGAGTGCCTCCCAGCACCACCTCGTGCATACAGGACCGGCCATACTTGAGAGCGTAGGCTCCGGCCAGACGGGCCCTCAGGTAGTTGGCGTTGAGCACTGCGTTATCGGTCACCTCTCGTAACCCTTCGGGACCAAGGGTCCGGATATAGCAGTAAGCCCGCAGTAAAACGCCGAAGTTGCCATGGAACCCGCCGAGGCGGCCGATGGTGCGCGGTGGTGCAGAGAGGTGATACCGAGGTGGAGCAGGCGCCTCGTTGCTCGCATCGATGGTTGCGGCTCTCTCCCGCCCACCGGACGGCGTAAGGCCCAGGGCCTCTACCACCACCGGCGTCGGTAGGAAGTCCACCAGTTGGGGCTGGCTGCAGACGGGACCGGCGCCCGGGCCGCCACCACCGTGAGGGGTGCTAAAAGTCTTGTGGAGGTTCAGGTGTATCACGTCGAAACCCATGTGTCCTGGCTTGGCCCGGCCCAGGAGGGCGTTCATGTTTGCCCCATCGCCGTAGAGCAACGCCCCATGCTCGTGGAGGGTGGCGGCAATGGTCTGGATATGGGTGTCGAAGAGGCCGAGGGTGTTAGGCTGAGTGAGCATCATGGCCGCGACGTCCGGCCCCACCTCGCCTCGCAGGTGGTCAAGGTCGCAATTTCCCTGGACATCGGACCGGATGGTAACCACATCGTAACCCGCCATGGCTGCCGTGGCCGGGTTTGTGCCATGGGCAGAGTCGGGAACCAGGATCTTGCGACGACCGTGATCCCCACGGGCGTGGTGATAGGCCCGGATCATGAGAATCCCCGCCAGCTCACCCTGGGCGCCAGCCATGGGGGCGAGGCTCACCCTCGCCATCCCCGTTATCTCAGCCAGGAAACCCTGTAGCTCGTAGAGCATCTCAAGAGCCCCCTGCACCGTCTCCTCCGGGGCCTGGGGATGGGCCCAAGCGAACCCGGGCAGCCGTGCGGCGTCCTCGTGGCGCTTAGGGTTGTACTTCATCGTGCAGGAGCCCAGGGGGTACATCCCGCTCTCTATGCTGTAGTTCAATGTGCTGAGGTGGGTGAAGTACCGTACTAGCTCCACTTCACTCACCTCGGGCAGGACCACATCCTGCCGTAAGAGCTGCTCGTCCGGCAGCGGCGACGGAGGGACGTCGAGTCCAGGCAACTGGGAAGCACGCCTCCCTGGCACGCTCAGCTCATACAACGTCTTCCCCGGGGGTTGACTCATGCCTCGTACCTCGTACGTCATGCCTCCAACCCCATGCCTCGTAACTCGTCGACTAGCCGATCGATATCGCTGCGGGTATTCACCTCGGTGCAGCAGAGGAGCATCCCGTTCTCGATCCATTCACTTACGTCAAGCCCACCCATAATCCCGGCGTCGAGTAACCGGCGGTTGACGGCGGGTGGGTCCTCAGGGCAGCGGACCACGAACTCATGAAAGAACTCTCCCTTGAGGGGGAGGGTGTAACCGGGGAGCTTGGCAAGGTGGGCTGCCAAGTAATGGGCTTTGTGGTAGCACTGCTCCGCCACCTCCCGCAGACCATGGGGCCCCAATGCCGCCAGGTAGATAGTGTTCATCAGCGCTACCAGCGCCTGGCTCGTGCAAATGTTCGAAGTGGCCCGTTCCCGACGGATGTGCTGCTCCCGTGCCTGCAAGGTGAGGACATAGCCGGTGCGGCCTTGACCATCGCTGGTGCGGCCGACGATGCGGCCGGGCATCTGCCGAACGTACTGAGCCCGGGCGCAGAAGATGCCCACGTACGGCCCACCAAAAGTCGTCGACTGGCCCAGGGGCTGTCCTTCAGCCACTACGATGTCCGCCCCTAGCTCGCCCGGAGGCTTCAGGAGGCCCAGCGGGACCAAACCCGCGGCGACGACCAGCAGGGCACCGTTCTCGTGGGCCAGCACCGCCCACCGCTCGATATCCTCCAGGTACCCGAAGAAATTCGGGTACTGCACCACGAGGCACCCGTAGCTCTCGTCGAACGCCGCGGCGACGGTGGAGAGTGCCGTGGGGCCCGACGCGGCCCCTGCGGCCTGCATCCCGCCCTTTGCTCCCTCGGGCGACATGAGAGCGATTTGCACCTCAGGGCCCTCTGCATACGTCTCCACCACGCCCCGCCAGGCAGGGGCCACCGTCGAGAGGATGGCCACTTTGTTCCGGCCGGTCAGCCTACAGGCCATGAGCGCTGCTTCCGCCAGGGCTGTCGCCCCGTCGTACATCCCTGAGTTCGCCACGTCCATTCCTGTCAAATGGCACATGGCCGACTGGAACTCGAAGATCGCCTGGAGCGTGCCCTGGCTGATCTCCGGTTGATAGGGGGTGTAGGCGGTGGCGAACTCACCCCGGCTTGCGAGGGCGCCGACGACGCTCGGGATGAAATGGCGGTATGCGCCAGCCCCCAAGAAGCAAGGCATCTGGTCCACGGCTCGGTTGCGCCCTGCCAGCCGCGCCATCTCCCGCTGTAGCTCCAGCTCACTGAGGCCGGATGGGAGCCGCAGGCCTGGGTTACGCAAGTCGGCTGGAATATCGAAGAAAAGGTCCTCCAGAGAAGGGATACCAAGGGCTGACAGGAGGGTCCGCCGGTCTTCCTCGGTGTTCGGAACGTAGCTCGGCATCTATTTAGGCGCCCCCGGGAGCTTTCGTCACGTTTCGCCGCGGTCGGGCGTCTTGGCCTCCGCCTCGCTCCGCGCCAGCCACTCCTCGGGGATGGCCAAAACTCGGCCTCGGCAGCTCATACGACACGACAAGGCTGTGGTAGTTCACGTTCGATCCTTGGATGGTCCCGCCCGGCCCGCCCGAGAGCTACGCTCTCGTCTGACGCTTGGCCCCTTCCGCATTCCCTCGAGGTCCACAGAGCCCCTGGGCAGGATCGT
>CAZPYZ010000152.1:0-8535 GCA_964590215.1 uncultured Dehalococcoidia bacterium
TCGGGCATACTGGAACGCAGACCGGGAGGATCTGTACGTTTTTAGGCTGGACGAGCACATGAAACGCTTCGGCCAATCGATCCGCTTCATGCGGATGAAGGACGGGTACGGTCCGGAGCGGCTTGCCGGTGCCATCAGCGAGTTATTTCGCGCCAACGGTTACCGGGAGGACTGCTATTGCCAGCCCCTGGCGTACATGGGCCGCACGGTGCCGGGGTACTTCCCGGCTGAAGACATCCCCGCAGAAGTGTTTATTACCAACCGGGCGGCCCCTTCCAACCTGGGGACTCACCGGGTGCTCCACTGCGGGGTTTCCTCCTGGGCTCGTATCTCCGACAACGCGCTGCCGCCCAGGGCCAAGGCGATTACGAACTATCAGAATAGCCGCTACGTCTCCAACGAGGCACGAGTCAATGGCTACGATGCCGGTATTATTCTCAACGACCGCGGGAAGGTCGCGGAGGGAGCCTACGCCTGTATCTTCATCATCCGGGACGGTGTCGCCGCGACGCCGCTCAAGACGGCAGGCATCCTTGAGAGCATCACCCGAGATAGTCTCATTGCGCTGTTCCGCGATATGGGCATCCTTGTAGAGGAGCGAGAGGTAGATCGCACGGAGCTCTACATGGCCGACGAGGCCTTCTTGTGCGGCACCCTGATGGAGATCGCGGGCATCGGATCCGTTGACCGCTACACACTGGGCGATGGAACCATGGGCGTCCTCACCCGAGAGCTCGAGGAGCGCTTCCGTCAGGTGGTTCGCGGCGACGACCCCAGGTACGCCACCTGGCTCACCCCAGTATATGGAAAGGTCCCCGCCTTCTCCTCATGACTGCCGGGCCCTCCCAACGCCGCCGACGGCGTCAGCGCTACGAGAGGCACATCTCCGCCGGTGGCGTGGTCTACCGTCAGCGTGAGGGTACGATGGAGATCCTCCTGTGTGGCCGTCGCCAGCCGCCCCTCTGGTGTCTCCCCAAAGGCACTCCGGACCCGGGAGAGGGTGTAAGGGAAACAGCAGTGCGCGAGGTCCAGGAAGAGACCGGCGTGATCCCTGAGATCGTCGGCGAGCTCGGCGCGGTCCGCTACTTCTTCAAGCGCATCCAGGACAACACCCTCTGTGACAAGACGGTCCATCACTTCTTGATGACGCCCGCCGGTGGCGATCCCGTCCGCCACGACCACGAGTTCGACGAGGTGCGCTGGTTCCCCGTAGAAGACGCGATGCGGGCGATGAGCTACCCCAACGAGGTGGGTATCGTACAGAAGGCCGTCCAGGCCGTCGCGGGGAAGACCAACCTGGACCAGTCCCGTGGCCGGCACGTGGGAGCGAGCCGTGACTAATGGACCCTCCCAAGGCCGGCCTCCCGTACACGTCGAAGGACGGCTGGTAGTCCTGAGGGAAAAGCGGCTGGAGGACGCCCGCGACGACTATAGTTGGCGGGCCGATCCCAAGCTCGCGGTCTACGATGCAGTGCCGCCCCTCAAGATGTCATGGGAGGATTTCGAGCGGATCTACAAAGAAGAGCTGCGCTATCCCCCCCCTCGCCAGTTGACCCTCTCAATCATCGACCGAGCCGGGGTCCACATCGGGAACTGCATGTACTATGACATGGATGAGGCGCGGGGGCAGGCCGAGCTGGGCATCATGATAGGCCGCAGGGAGTACTGGGGACAGGGCTACGGGAGAGACGCCGTCTCCACGCTGCTCCGCCACATGTTCGAAAACCCAATCCTCAAGCGTGTGTATCTGCATACGCTCACCTGGAACGTTCGGGCTCAGAAGGCCTTTCAGAGTTGCGGCTTTACCTCTGTTCGGGAGGTGCTCCGGAACGGGCACACCTTTATCCTCATGGAAGTGCTCCGGGACAACCGGCCCGTGACGGAGCTGGAGCCAGAGGAGGCTCGCTCCACAACCCTCGCTCCCCCGACCCGGTGAAGGTCGGCGTTCTCTCCGATAGCCACATCCCCGCCTCCACGCGCCGCGTCCCCGAGCAGGTGTTTCGGGCCTTCGACGGGGTTGAGCTGATCCTCCACGGGGGAGACATCTATACCGCCGCCGCCCTGGACCATCTCCAGAGCCTTGCCCCCGTCCTCGCGGTGGGAGAGGGCGTCGACCACGCTATTGGGTCGCCTCGGGTGGAGGTGAAGCGGGTGTTGGAGCTGGAGGGGGCCCGCATCGGTATGGTGCACTGCCTCCAACTGCCGGGCGTCCTCAGCGAGATCTTCCCTGGGACCATCGACCTGCTTCGGCATCACCGCGAAGCCGGCTTGGGGACACGATTGGCCCCCTCTGCCGGCGACCCGGGTAGCCAGAGGTTGGACGTGTCTCGGGCTTTGTACTCGGTGTTCGACACGAATGTAGATGTGTGCATCTTTGGGGATACTCACTATGAGGTCCTCGAATACCACGACGAGGTCCTTCTGCTCAATCCCGGGAGCCCAACCCTTCCTCATCAGATGATGCGCTTGGGCACGGTGTGCGTCATGGAGGTGAACGACGGCCGTGTCACCGCTCGCCTTGTCCCGCTATCAGAACTCCCAGGACCACCCCCAGCTTATATTTGACTACTCTTCTCGACGGCGCGTCCTGATTTTGTCTCCCCTGGCCCCGAGGAGCTGGAGTTGGGGCCTGGCACGTCCGAGCCCACTGCTATAATCGGGGAACATCCCGAGTCCGAGGCCGCCATGTTCCAAGCAGCCATCGTCGGCGCTACCGGCGTCGTCGGCCAGCAATTTGTCGTTGCCCTTCAGAGCCACCCCTGGTTTCGGATCACTGTCCTCGCAGCTTCAGAACGCTCGGCAGGGAAGACGTACGGCGAGGCCCTGCGGTCGGACAGCGGCGCCTTCCAGTGGTATTGCGATGAGGCCGCGGCCCCCGAGATCGTGACCATGCCCGTCGTGGAGGCGGGCGGGCTTGATAGCCGGGAAGTCGACGTTGTCTTCTCCGCGCTGGAAACCGCGCCGGCGAAGGAGTTGGAGCCCGGTTTTGCTCGCCATGCTGCGGTTATTAGCACCGCGCGTGCGTTCCGAGACGACCCTGATGTCCCGGTCCTCATCCCTGGCGTGAACAGCGATCATGTGGGCCTCGTTCACCGGCAGCGGGCTGAGCGCGGCTGGGACGGATTCATCGCGACCCAGCCGAACTGCACCACAACGGGGCTTGCCGTCACCCTGCGGCCGCTCATGGATCGCTTCGGCGTTCGGCAGGTGCTCATGACCTCGATGCAGGCCTTGTCCGGCGCCGGCCGTGACGGAGTCCCAGGGATGGCCATCCTAGACAACCTCATCCCATATATTCCCAACGAGGAACAGAGGGTCGAGATCGAGAGCCGCAAGATCCTCGGCCGGTTAGGAGAGGGTGTCATCGAGCCCGCTCAATTCCGTCTTAGTTGCACCTGTACCCGGGTGAACGTCATGGACGGCCACACCGAGTCGGTCTTTCTCTCGTTGGACCGGTCCGTGCCTTTGAGTGAGGTGCGGGGTGCGATGGAGGACTACGCCCCCGTGCTCCGGGAGGCTGGCCTGCCCTCTGCCCCCGATCACATGATCGTCGTCCATGCCGACCCGTTCCGCCCCCAGCCCCGGCTTGACCGCGCCACGGAGGACGGGATGGCCACCGTGGTCGGCCGCCTCCGAGAGGATGGGGCGCTGGACAATGGCGTCAAGTACGTCCTCCTCTCTCACAACACAAAGATGGGGGCGGCGAAAGGCGCGGTCTTGATGGCCGAGCTTGCGGTCAAGGAAGGCCTCATCCATGGCCGGTGAACCAGGGTGTAGGGTGGGCCCAAAGATCGCCGCCTCGTATGTCGTCTTGATAGCCGAGCTTGCGGTCAAGGCAGCCCTGGTCGATGGTCAGGGCGTGGAGGGGTCCACCAGATGGGCGGCGCGGTGTTGATGGCAGGGGGCCCTCAAAAAGGCTGCAGCGATGATAGATCGCGGCCGTGGTCCCATTGATCAGCAGGAGCCACCGAAGGTGGCTCCTGCTGATGAAATAGCTCCGGGGGGTGGGGAGGAAGCTCAGCACGAACGCGCACGCCGCACCGGCCTCGTGGTGGTCAACACCGGCAACGGTAAGGGTAAGACCACTTCTGCCCTTGGCGTCCTGTTCCGGGCCTGGGGTCGTGGGCTCAAGGTCGTCATGCTGCAGTTCATCAAGCAGACCACAAGCAACTATGGCGAGAACCGCGCCGCCCGCCGGCTCGGTATCGAGATGATCCCCCTGGGTGGTGGGTTCACCTGGCTTTCGAAGGACATTGCGAAAGATAAGGCCCTAGCCCGGCAGGCCTGGGACCTTTGCAAGGAGAAGTTAGCCTCACCGGAGTATGACGTCGTCATCCTCGATGAGATCACTTACCCCATCACCTACGGCTGGATCCCCGTCGAGGAGGTCCTACAAGCCTTGAAGGCCCGGCCGAAGCACCAGCACGTGATCATCACCGGCCGCAATGCTGACGAAGGCCTGGTGGACTACGCCGATCTTGTCTCCGAGATGCGGGAGATCAAACACCCGTACCACAAGGGGGTTAAAGCCCAGCCGGGGTTAGACTTTTGATCCCCTCTCCCTCAGGGAGAGGGTCAGGGTGAGGGCAACTGACTTTGCTTTCCGAGATGGCTCGTCGGGACATCCGTAAGACCCTCATCCGCCTGGCCGAAAAGCACCAGCGGCCGGGATCGGGCAGCAGCGCTGAGTTTCTGCGAAGGAGGACCGCAATGGCGGTTTGGCCGGATCTAACGCCCGTGCTGGGCGATATCCCGTGGGCCGCCATCGGAGCGGTCGCTACACGGCACTACATGCCGGAGCGGGCCACGGGAGACCTCGACGCTGCCGTTGCCGCCACAGACGCTCAGGAAACCCGCCGGCGGTTGGTGGAAGCTGGCTTTCGGCACACGGGTGAGTTGAGCCTCCCAGGTGCCACCTGGATCAGCCCAGAGGGGGGAGAGGTGGACGTACTTGAGCTGGAAGACCCCTGGGCGGCTGAAGCGTTGCAGGAGGCTCAAGGCAACAGGGACCGCCAAGGCCTGCCGGTGCTGCCTCTGCAATACCTCGTGCTGCTCAAGTTCCGGGCCGGCCGCACGGTAGACATCGGTGATGTCACCCGAATCCTCGGACTGGCCAACGAGGCCCAGGTTGCCGCCGTCCGGGCCCTATTCATACGAGAGGCCCCTGACGAACTCGAGGACCTCGATAGTCTGATCCGCCTCGGCAAACTGGAGATGGAGGGCCGGTGACCACCGCGGGCACCCGTGCCTCTGATCCGGTCCAGGCCGGCTACGATGCGCTGGCGCGCGGCGCGTGGCAGGACGCCCGGACCTGCTTTGAGGAGGCCCTTAAGCAGCAGGCGACGCCCCCAGGCGCTGGAGGGCCTGGCCATGGCCGCTTGGTGGCTGGACGACGCCCTCGCGATGTTCCAGCACCGCGAGGGAGCCTTCCGCGCCTACCGGGAGCGAGGAGATGGGCGGGGCGCCGCCCGCGTCGCCATCGCCCTCGCCCTCGACAACGAGAACTTCCGGGGCGAATCCGCGGTGGCCAAGGGGTGGCTGCAGCGGGCCCACCACCTGCTGGAAGACCTGGACCCGGGCCCCGAGCACGGTTGGGTGCGGGTCTGGGAAGGTCTCTGGGCCCTACCCGACACCAGCGCTTCCCGCCGGCTCGGGGGCGAGGCCGCGGCCCTGGGACGATCGCTGGGGATCATCGACCTGGAAATGGCTGGCTTGGCCCTGGAAGGGCTGGCTCTGGTCAGCGAGGGAAAGATCGCCGAGGGTATGCCCCGGCTGGACGAGGCCACGACAGCCGCGGTCGCGGGGGAGCTGACCGACCTCGCCGTTATGGGCATCGTCTGCTGCTTCCTCATCTACGGCTGCGAGCTGGTCCGTGACTACGATCGGGCGGCCCAGTGGTGCGATCGCGTTAAGGAGCTCTGTGAGCGGTGGAATATCCGCCACCTCTTCGGCCTCTGCCGCACTCACTACTCCTCCGTCCTGATGTGGCGCGGCGCCTGGGCCGAGGCCGAGACGGAGCTAACGGCGGCCACCAAGGAGCTGCAGCGCAGCCGCCCGGCCCTCGCGGTGGAAGGAGTGGTACGGCTGGCAGAGCTGCGACGTCGCCAAGGCCGGCTGCAGGAGGCGGAAACCCTCTTCAACCAGGTGGACTTCCATCCGCTTGCCCAGCTAGGCCGGGCCGCGCTGGCACTTGACGAGGGCGATGCGGCAACGGCCTGCGAGCGGGCCGAGCGGTTCCTCCGTCACATTCCAAGAGAGGACAGGACGGAACGCGCCGCGGGCCTTGAGCTCCTGGCCAGAGCGCAGGTGATGGGCGGCGCGCGCGTCGACGCCCGTCGGTCTCTCGAGGAACTGTGCGCCGTTACGGATGCCATCGGTACGCAGCCCATGCGGGCTTCCCGAAACTATGCCGAAGGGATCGTCGCGGCTGAAGAGGGAGATCACGCCGCGGCCCGGCGCTGCTTCGAGGACGCCGTGGACCTCTTCGAGGGCAGCGACTGCCCCTTCGAGGCCGGTCGTGCTCGGGTCGAACTGGCCGGCTCGCTCGCTGCATTAGGAAGGCGGGATGCCGCCGAACAGGAAGCCCGCCGGGCTAAGGCCTCCTTCGACGCCATGGGCGCGGGCCTGGAGGCGGGCCGAGCCGCGGCACTTCTCCAACAGCTGGCTGCTTCCAGGCACGGAGCACAGGCACTCCTGCCTGTGCAGGAGGGAGGTGGTGCCGCCCTCACTCCTCGCGAGCTGGAAGTCCTGCACCTGGTAGCTCAGGGCCTGAGCAATCAGGAGGTCGCCGGGCGTCTCTTCCTCAGCCAACACACCGTCCACCGCCACGTCGCCAACATCCTCACCAAGCTTGACCTCCCCTCCCGCGCCGCCGCCGTCGCCTACGCCGCCCGCCACGGGCTCATGGAGGCGCCGGGCCACACCCGGCCCTCGTAGAGCGGGGGCTTGTCCGGCTTGTCCCCCGCATCTCCACCTGCGGGCCGCGAGGACGCCCTCCACGAGCACGTGGCCCGAAATAGCCATCGACGTCTCCCGATAAAATAGCCCGAGCGGGCGAAGAACAACCCCACCGCTCACGCCTATCCTCCTGTCAGCACCAAGTGACAGGAGGATTCCCCATGACCACCGTGACCGAGTTGCGTCAGCCGATGCTCGGCGAGATCGCCCCGGAGTTCACCCTGGAGGGGATCGACGGAGAACGCTGCGCTCTGAAGGACCTGCGCGGAAAGCTCGTCGTCATCCACTTCGGCACCAGCTGGTGACCGTTTTGCAATGTGGAGGCTCCACATCTCGCAGCGCTCTCCCGGAGGTACCAGGACCAGAGCGTCCGGGTATTGGTGATTAACGTCAGGGAATCCAGGGCCAGGACGGGCCGCTGGGCCAAGGCCCTCGGCTACACCTTCCCCGTGCTCCTCGACCTGAAAGGCGAGGTTGCGGCCCGCTGGTCGCCGCCGGAGGCCCTTCCCGACCTCCCACGGGATCAGGTGCCTATCGCCTCCAACATCATCGTCGACCGGGAAGGCAGGATCGCTTTCTATACTCTGCTCGACACCCGCACCTTCGATGCGAGGCTGGTCGCTCTCACGGCCCGTCTGGAGGAACTGCTATGACCCAGGACATCATCACCGTCACCTGCGTGCCCTGGGTCACCCTAATCCCCGGGGAGCGGGCCGAAGCCCGCCTCGGTCTTTCCGTCGCCGAGGGTTTTCACGTCCAGGCCAACCCCGCCGGCGGCCCCTTCCTGCTGCCGCTGCAGATCGCCTTCTCCCGACAGCAGACACTGCGAGCCGGCCGTCCCCGCTACCCGGCTGGGCAGCGCTTCCGGCTGCAGGGATCTGCGGATCCCCTGCTGGTGTACAGTGGCAAGTTCGACCTGGTGGTGCCGGTAGAAGCCTTCGCCGATGCCGAGGCGGGCGATTACTTCCTCAAAGGCACCCTGCGTTATCAGGCGTGCGACGCCCGCACCTGCCTCTTTCCCGCCTCCCTTCCCATTGTTGTCCCTGTCGAGGTCCTGACGCCCATCAACCAGGGAAAGGAGGTGGCGGTACCGGTCCAAGCAAGGCCTTTCGCTCAAGCGGTGCGAAGTTAACGGCCAACCCCGCCGAAAATGAAGGAGGAGTGACATGTACGGAACAGTAAGCCGGTTCAAGCTGCGCGCCGGGCAGGAGAACGCCCTGGTGGCTCAGCTTAGGGAGTTCGAGGCGGCAAAGGTCGCGGGATTCCAGCACGTCTATATCTACCGCTCCGACGCCGACCCGAACCAGTACTTCATGGCAGTTGTCTTCGCCGGCAAGGACGCCTACTGGGCCAACGCCAACAGCCCGGAACAGGACGCCCGCTACGAGAAGTTCCGGGAACTGCTGCAGGCCGACCCGGAGTGGCACGACGGCGAGATTATCCACGCACAGTAATTCCTCTCATCGGTTTCGCCTCCTCGCAATGACAGTTGGGAGGCGCAGAAACAGGAAATGCTTAGAAATCGTCACAATATAACTATCCCATTTATGCTATACTTATGGCGTGGTAGATGAGGCT